>CAZAWG010000239.1:0-2941 GCA_964488785.1 uncultured Oscillospiraceae bacterium
CGAACACACCGATGTCGTGCCGACCGTCGAGCAAAAGACCCATTTCAATCACCTGTACCCACAGGATCGCCGTCTACTCCGCAATTACGGCAACTACACCGCACCCAAGTCCACGCTGCTCACCACTAAGAAATATGACTTCACCGTTGCTGGTGAATACAGTAATGTGCTAACACTCGGCAATATGTCTTCCTCCCCGGTCGTCAAGACCGACTCGAACGGCACGACCTTCTTATCGCATCCTACAAATGCAGATGCAACGCTCTATCTCAAGGAAAGATGCTACTCCGGACTGTTGTGCGAACAGGTCGAGAGCATTCGCGTGGTCGCCAGCGGCATTCCGGCAGGTCAGAATATGCAGCTGTTCTATACCACGCCGACCGTCCCCAACTGGGCCGAAACGAATTCCGTGCGCGTTTATTCCACCTCGACCGAGGAAACGACCTATGAATTCAAGATGACCGGTCGTCCCGGCTGGTCCGGCGCTATTAGCGGAATACGCCTTGATCCGCTCAATGCAACCAATACCCAGTTCACCATCAAATCCATCTCCATCGATACCATCCCTGCTTTCATTCTCACTACGAAGGACGCCTATAAGTCGTACTTTAGTGTCAGCGGACTTGCAACCAATCCCGTTGTCAGTGCTTCCGCGAACGGCACGACTTTCCTCTCCAGCTATACCAATCCGGATGCTATCTTCAACTTCAAGAGCAGTCTGTATTCGAGCTATACCTGTGAGCAGATCGACAGCATTCGCGTGGTCGCCAGCGGCATTCCGGTAGGTCAGAATATGCAGCTGTTCTATCAGACGGACGGCGCACCCGAGCTTAGCGAAACAAACTCCATCCGTATCACTTCTACCTCCACCGATGAGACTGTCTATGACTTCAAGGTGTCCCGTCAGGCCGGCTGGTATGGTAAGATAAAGAATCTGCGCCTTGACCCGGTGCAGCTGAAAAACACCCAGTTCACCATCAAATCGGTCACTTTCGTGCCAACGGATCATAAGCTGTTCATCAACGATTATGAGGTGGAAAACGAGATCCAGGCACAGACCGATACAAATGGCAATTGCTTCTTCCCGTTTGAGCCGGGTGTGAGTATGCTCGATTATCTGTTATACACCTATCACGAATGGGATTACACGGCTAAGACCTTAAAGCTGTACCGCGACAATAAGTGTGTGACCTTCACGGTCGGCTCGAACATCGCCGACATTGACGGCACACCGTACACGCTGGTTGGTAAGGTCTATCAGATCGATAACATCCCCATGCTTCCGCTTGAATCGTTAGCCGACATCTTCGGCTTCACCTGCAAGAAGATCGGCAATGACTACTACTTCACCACGCCGGAAAAGGCACTGTTTGACGAACTGAAGGTTGAGAGAATCCCGGGCGAATGGGAATTCAATCTGTTAGGCGACTCTGAGGGCTGGACGAGCTACAATCTTGTTTCGTTTGGCTCAGAGGGAACACTCAATCTTGCAATGTACGATTCGTCTGCTCCTGACCCGATGATGTGGTCACCGAACGACTTAGACTTCAGCTGCTCCGACTACTCCAAAATCGAGGTTCGCGCACGCTGGTCAACAGACCGAGCAAGCATCTTAGGCTTCTACTTTGTCACCACAGGCAGCACAAGCTGGAATCAGGACAAGTACGTTGGTACAAGTATTGCCAAGGACTCCGGTGACGGATTTGTCACGTTGACGCTGGATATGTCTGCCAACAAGTACTGGACAGGAACCTTGAAGCAGCTACGCTTCGACCCGTTCAATGCCAACGGTCTTATCGAGATCGACTATATCAAATTGATCAAGTAATATACACTGGAAGCGGATCCGAAAGGGTCCGCTTCTTTCTAACGTCTGCCACGCCACTTTAGCATAATCTAATAACGCAAAGCTTGCAGAAACCAAAGCAGCCCCACACGGTTGTTAATATATTGTGAAGCTTAATGCAAATACGTTGACGAAAAAAGGTAAAAAGTGTATAATTTAGACAAGAAATTTCGTTTTAGGAGGAACAACTATGTTCAAGACCAAACGCTTTGTGCGCTTCGCCGCCATCGCGCTGTGCTTGATGTGCGCAGTCAATCTCTTCTGCGTGCTTGCAAGCCCGGCTCCCGAGGCCGAAGCAGAAAGCACACCCTCATCCCTTCCCGGCTATGCCGTATTTGCCGGCGAGAATTACGCCCCTGAGCTTGCCGACAACGCCGCCGACAATCTCACCGATCTGGCAACCGCCTACATCGACAACTACGATGATGCCATCAACAGCGACCCGGATGTCAAAGCCAACTATAAAGAGGCTGTCGCTGTCATTCGCGAAAACGTTACTCCCTTCTACGCTTCCATCTGGGCGATCTTACCCCCGGTCATTGCTATCGTCCTCGCTCTGATCACCAAAGAGGTTTATTCCTCTCTGTTCATCGGCGTACTGGCAGGCGGTCTTCTCTATTCCCGCTTCACCTTTGAGGGCACGCTCGTACACATCGTCGAGGACGGCTTCGTGGCAAGCCTTGCCGATTCCTATAATGTCGGTATCCTCATCTTCCTTGTGCTTTTAGGCGCTCTTGTGTGCATGATGAACAAGGCAGGCGGTTCGGCGGCATTTGGACGTTGGGCCAGCACACACATCAAGTCCCGTCTGGGGGCTCAGATCTGCACCATCTGTCTGGGTATCCTCATCTTTGTGGATGACTACTTCAACTGTCTGACAGTCGGAAGCGTCATGCGTCCGGTCACGGATGCCAAGCGCGTGTCCCGCTCGAAGCTGTCCTATCTCATCGATGCTACCGCTGCACCGGTATGTATCATTGCTCCCATCTCGTCCTGGGCAGCGGCTGTGGCCGGCTTTGCTTCGGGTAGTGGTATGAATGGCTTTGAACTGTTTATCAGTGCTATTCCCTATAACTTCTATGCATTACTCACCAT
>CAZAWG010000240.1:0-2930 GCA_964488785.1 uncultured Oscillospiraceae bacterium
TTCCTATGGTATACTAATCTATATTTCTAAAAGGGGGAAGAATGCGCGATGTATATGCTTTCACTGGATACAGCGGCTAAAACCGCCAGTGTCGCCGTAAGTGTCCTATCGACTCCCGGTGTGTGCAAGCCGCTTGCACGTGCTACTGTGAATGCGACCCTCACCCACAGCGAAAGTCTGCTTCCCATGATCGATTTCTGCTTGAAGAATGCGGCGCTTTCCTTTTCAGATATCGAATGTCTTGCTATCAGCACCGGCCCCGGCTCGTTTACCGGTGTGCGCATTGGAGCCGCTACAGCGAAAGGGCTTGTGTATGCAAGGCCGGAGGTACTTTGTGTGGGCGTATCGACCTTGGAAGCGTTAGCCTATAATGTGAGCGCCTATTCCGGCGGTATTTTACTTCCGGTGATGGATGCGCGGCGAAACCAGTTTTATCATGCCTTATTTGAGCCGTGCGCCGGTGGTGTGAGCCGATTAAGTGCGGATGCACTGCTCACCTATGATGAGATCATCGACGAAGTCCGCGCACAGTATCCGGATGAAAAAATATGGCTTGTGGGGGATGGCGCACGGGCGTTTGAAGCCTTGCACCGTAAAAAAGGGGCAGAGGATATCGAGCTTGCGGTGTGCGAAGAAGCGGATATGTATGAGGACGCTTTTTCAGTGGCACGGTGTGCTGCACACATTATCCGGGCAGAAGCACCGCTGCGTCCGGAACGCTTTGGTATCGGACAATTGGAGCCGGTCTATTTGAGAGCCTCGCAGGCGGAACGCGAGCGAGCCGAAAAAAATCTGTAATATAAAACGGTCATGAGCCGAAGGGAGAATATAACCATGAATAAGCCTTATAAGGATTGCATCGAAAAGGTGCTTGTCAGCGAAGATGAGATCGAAAAAGCCGTCACACGCATTGCATATGAGATTGAAGAGGATTTCAAGGACTCTGAAAAGAAGCTGCTGTTACTTGGCATTTTGAAGGGCTCGGTCATTTTTATGGCAGATATCCTCAAAAAATTAAATATTCCGCTTGAGACGGATTATATCAAGGTCGCTTCCTATGGCAGCGGAACAACAGGGGGGCAGGTGCGCTTGAAGGCCGAGCCGGACCGGTTAGATCTGTCGGAATACAATGTGGTGGTCATTGAAGATATCTTGGACACCGGCAACACGCTTTCCTGGATGCTCGACCATCTGGAAAAGGATCTGGGGGCAAAGGATGTCAAGCTGTGTGTGCTGTTCAACAAGCCGGATCGCCGCAAAAAGAACATTCGCATCGATTATGAGGGCTTCGTTATTCCGGATGAATTCATTGTGGGCTATGGTCTGGATTACGATGAATTATACCGTAACCTTCCGTATGTCGGCGTGTTAAAGCCGGAAGTCTACGAAAGCGCGGAATAAGGAGGAAACGGAAAATGAAAAAGTTTTTTACAGATTTTAAAGCCTTTATCAACCGCGGCAACGTGGTGGATATGGCTGTCGGTGTTGTGATCGCAACAGCGTTCGGAAACATCACCAAATCGCTGGTTGCGGATGTGATCACACCGCTCATCACACTGGCTACCGGCGCAGAATCGTTTGCCGATTGGCGACTCGTTCTCAAGCCGGAGGTGCTAAACGAAGCCGGTGAGGTCGTCAACGCCGGACTTTTCTTAAACTATGGTGCGTTTATTCAGACGATCATCGATTTTCTGATCATTGCCTTCTGCATTTTCGTGGTCATTCGTTCGTTCACCAAATCGGCAGAGAAGGCCAAAGAGCTACTTCATTTAAATAAGGTCGAGAAAGAAAAAGAGCCGGAGCCGGAGCCCGAACCGACAGCCGAAGAAAAGCTGCTTATCGAGATCCGCGACCTTTTGAAGGAGCAGAACAGCCATTAAAGAGAATAGGGACAGGATTACAGTAAGAGAGGGTGCAGTACACACTGCACCCTCTCTTTTAGTATGCTCAAAGGCGGTCGGCAAACGCCGTAGCAAGCTCATCGCACCGTTCGTTGTACGGTGTTCCGTTATGCCCCTTGACCCAGATGAAGGTCACCCTGTGCTTTTCCAAAAGTGCAAGCAGCTTTTCCCAAAGCTCGATGTTCAAAGCCTGCTTGCCGTCCGATTTTTTCCAACCCTTGTTTTTCCAACCGTAGACCCAACGCTTGTTGATGGCATCGGTCAGATATTTGGAGTCGGAATACAAATCCACCTCGCACGGCTCCTTTAGGACGGCTAACGCTTCAATGGCGGCGGTCAGCTCCATTTTGTTGTTGGTGGTCAAGGGGTCGCCGCCGGACATTTCCTTTTTGTTTTCGCCGTATAGAAGCACTGCGCCCCAGCCGCCCTTGCCGGGGTTTCCCCGGCAGGCGCCATCGGTGTAAATGGTCACTTTTTTCATGCGGCGGACTCCTCTTGATCGGTCGTGTCAGGCTCACTTGTGACAGGCAGAACGACACGCTTGTATTCTGCGCCGCCAAAGGTCAATGTGTCGCCACTCACCTTGAAATCGATGGAAAGTGCGCTTTCGGGGGCATCCTCGACGTATATTTCGAGACTGTCGCCTTTGATACGGTAGCGGTTTTCGACCGAATCGGTGCGGTCAATGAATTTTCCGTCGGCGGTAAACTCCACAACTAATTCGGAACCGTACAGCTCACATTTCCAAACGCCGACAAGCTCTTTTTTTTGCCCGCAGGCGGTGAGCAGAAGAAGCAAAAGGGAAAGTGCGAAAAGTGGTAGTAGAATTCGATTTTTCATAAAAGCTCCTTTGGGGGTATTGTGCTTAAAGGGTGGAGACAGCCGCTTCGGCTAAAGGTCGTAAAGAACGCAGTCCGCTCCATACAGATATTTTGACTGCTTTAGCGTTCGAAACGCCGGAAAAGCTTGCGGTAAAGGCTCCATTTGCACCCACCTCCGGGAATTGCAGACCGCAAAGGCGTCCCTCGG
>CAZAWG010000241.1:0-2921 GCA_964488785.1 uncultured Oscillospiraceae bacterium
AGCTACAAAGGAGTTTTTATATATGAAAGCAACTGGAATCGTGAGACGTATCGACGATCTGGGGCGTGTCGTCATCCCCAAAGAAATAAGAAGGACTATGCGTATTCGTGAGGGCGACCCATTAGAAATATTCACCGACCGTGACGGTGAGGTGATCTTCAAGAAGTATTCCCCCATAGGTGAGCTTTTCAGTTTTGCCACACAATATGCCGAAACACTGTATAAAACCTGCGCGAAGCCGATCTTGATCTGTGACCGGGATGCCGTCATCGCGTTTGCCGGAGTATCCAAAAAGGAATGCGCTGAAAAAAAGATATCCTCCGATGTGGAGCATATCATGGAGGAACGGCAGCTATATGGCTATGTGCCCGGTGAAGAGGCACGTTTTGTCGTGGATGGCAATGAAAAGCTCATCATTTCCTGTGCTATGCCGATCGTGTCACAGGGGGATATTATTGGAGCGGTCGTTTCGCTTTTAAAGGAGAATGAGAACGCCGCACCGGGGGATGTTGAGGTCGGTTTGCTTCAGACGGCGGCGGTCTTTTTAGGAAAACAGTTGGAAGAATAGAGATGGGGAAGCATTATCCTCCGTTTCGATGATAAATGGCTCTACGGTGGATCGAGAGAATGCCGCAGAGCCTTTGCTTTGGCAGACTATGTAACTTTTTTATGAAGCTTCTTGACTTTATTCAAAAAACGAGTATAATGAAAACAAGGATTGCAAAATGAGCATTGCAGAAAAGAGGCTATCTCTCAAACGATATTAGCCATATGGCAAGGCATAAATTGAACGTGTAGAGGAGGAGCTTGCATGAAAAAAGCCGATAACGCATGGATACGACCGGCAGGGCTGACGGCCAGCATCTGCCTATGGGTGGCCGGTATTATCCGGTTAGGAGTGGCTATAGCCGGACATGGTGGTGCGTGGGAAGTGGGCGAAAGCCTTTTGTGCTTTGTGCTTGCCTTTGTTTTTGGCACTATTTTCCGAAATAAGGCTACTTCCGATGAGAATGACCGAAACGGCAAAAAGGATACATAGGAAACAGCATAAGAGAAAGCGGACGGTAAATCGATACCGTCCGCTTTTGCTTTTTATATGCAAATTAGATATTCAAAAAATTGCGGAATGCCTGGATATACGTCCGCGCGGCAGCTTCATCGCTGCTTTCGGCGAAAATGCGCAACAACGGCTCGGTGCCCGAAAAGCGGCAAATGACGAAATCGCCGTTTTCAAAATAGACCTTGCAGCCATCCTCATAATTGACGCGCACGATGGGCTGTGCAAATTCCGGAAGCTTTTTATCGATCATGATGGTCTGATGGATATCGCTCTTTGCCTCCGGCGCAAAGCGCAGATTGTCCTCGGCCATGACGAATCTTCCGAATTCTGCTTCTAACTCATCCATGATCTGCGCCGGTGTTTTACCAATGACACTGACCATTTCCGCAAAAAGCGAAGCGGCATAAATGGAATCCTTTCCGTGGATATGACCGCGCACGGTCAGACCGCCGGAGGACTCACCGCCCAAAACAGCATCCACCTCATCGATCTTTGAGGAGATATACTTAAAGCCGACCGGCACCTCATAGCAGGCCTCACCGAAGCTTTCGGCGATCTTATCGAGCATATGTGTGGTAGCAAGATTGCGGACGACCGGTCCCTTCCAGCCCTTATGCTTGACTAAATAATAGTACAGCATACAGAGAATCTCGTTGGCGTTGATATAGCGTCCACTGGGGTCGATGACACCCAAACGGTCGCCATCGCCGTCCATGGCGATACCTAAGTCATAATGACCGCTGACAACGGCGTTATGCAGGTGTGCAAGACTTTTTTCGCTGGGGGCAGGCATTTGTCCGCCGAAATAGGCATCTTTATTGATGTTGATGGTATCGATGGTGCAGCGAGCGGTGTGGAAAATAACCAGGAGCGGATAGGTACCAGACCCATGCATCGAGTCAAACACGACACGCAGACCACGCGCTCGGAGTGCATCCATATCCAAAAGACCGATGATATCGTCTAAGAAGCGATTGAAGGGGTTAACCATATATTGGATGGCTCCGGCAGTGACAGCAGCATCGAAATCCATATCTGGGATATCGGTCACTTGCTCGATCAGCGTTTCCAACAGCTCGGTCGTCTCCAACGAAGCATCGCGCCCTTCCTCCACGATCAGCTTAATGCCGTTATACTGCGACGGGTTATGCGAGGCGGTGATCTCAATGCCATAATGCAGTCCCATGCTTTTCACGGTATGCATAACAAGTGGCGTGGGGGAGGAACGTCCGATAAAGAGCACCTTCACACCACCGCCGGCAAGCACGGATGCCACCCAATGTGCGGCCTGCTCCGACAGAAAGCGGCGGTCATAGCCCACCACGACCGGCTTATCCTTTTTATTTTCCTTTTCCATGAGCTTCAGCACACCGGCTGCGACAAGGCAAATATTGGAGCGGATAAAATCATCTCCAATGACGGCACGCCAACCGCCGGTTCCAAAGCGGATCGAAGTATTATTCATGCAAATCCTCTCCTATTTGATTGCTCTAAAGGTCGTACTCGGATACATAAACGACCGAGACATTTTCGTGCAGCTGCAAAATGGAAGCCGGCACCTCCGGTGTGACAGGTCCCTTGAGGGCCTTTTGGACGATATCGAACTTTTCCGGCCCCGCAATAAGAAGTATCTTTTTGGCACTTAAGATGGATTTAAAGCCCATGGTCAACGCATGGGTCGGCATACCGCCGTTGGGGAAGAAACGGGAATTGGCCTTCAGGGTCGATTCGGTAAGGGTCACGCGGCGTGTGGTAAGATCAAAGTGGTCGGACGGCTCATTAAAGCCGATATGCCCATTGAAGCCTATGCCCAACAGCTGCAAGTCAATGCCGCCAAGAGCGCGGATGAGCTTGTCATAAT
>CAZAWG010000242.1:0-2910 GCA_964488785.1 uncultured Oscillospiraceae bacterium
GATCAGTCTCTGTGTGCAGATAGCGGCATTGACCTTTCCCACGCCACACAGGGTCATATAGACATCGTGCCCGGCATAGGCTCCATGATAGATAAAGCCATCCTCCGAAAGTGTTGCCTTAAATTCGCGAACATATAATTCGATCTCGCAGTCAAGCGCTGCAATGATACCAAAGGTTGCCATACTCTATATTATTCCTTTCGTTAATCCAGATAATCCTTCAAGCGTTTGGAGCGGCTGGGGTGACGGAGCTTACGAAGGGCCTTTGCCTCGATCTGACGGATACGCTCACGGGTGATGTTGAACACCTTACCCACCTCTTCCAGTGTACGGGTACGTCCATCCTCCAGGCCAAAGCGGAGCTTCAAAACGTGTTCCTCACGGGGCGTAAGGGTATGTAACACCTCGCAGAGCTGCTCACGAAGCAAGGTATAAGAAGCCGCTTCTGCCGGAGCCGGTGCATCGTCATCCGGGATAAAGTCGCCCAAATGACTGTCCTCCTCCTCACCGATCGGGGTTTCCAGGCTGACCGGCTCTTGGGCAAGCTTCATGATCTCGCGAACCTTGTCCACATTCATATTCATGCGCTCGGCGATCTCCTCGGTAGACGCCTCATGTCCCAACTCCTGAAGCAGCTGGCGCGACACACGTAACACCTTATTGATGGTCTCGACCATATGTACCGGGATACGGATGGTTCTGGCCTGATCGGCAATAGCGCGTGTGATGGCCTGACGGATCCACCAGGTAGCATATGTGGAGAATTTATAGCCCTTGGTATAATCGAACTTTTCGACCGCCTTCATTAAGCCCAGATTTCCCTCTTGGATAAGGTCGAGGAAGAACATCCCGCGTCCAACATAGCGTTTTGCAATGCTGACCACAAGGCGTAAGTTACTTTCGACAAGCATTTTCTTCGCCTGGACATCGCCCTGTGCCATTTTTTCGGCAAGCTCCAGCTCGCGCTCGGTCGAAAGCAGCTCGACCTTACCGATCTCCTTTAGGTACATCTTGACCGGGTCATCGATGATCAGCCCATCCTGTGCGACAGAGCCGTCCATATCGTCCATGCCCTCGTAGCCGTCCATCTTTTCCATGCCGGCGATCTCGCTCTCGATGGCCGCAAGATCCGGGATATCGTCATAGGATTCCTTGATCTCGATACCTAACGCTTCGATCTGTTCAAGAAGCTTTTCCATATTTTCGACATCGAGATCCTCATGATCTACGATCTCCAAGATCTCCTCGTTGGTCAAGGAGCCCTTGGACTTGCCCTTTTCGATAAGCTCCTGGATCTCATTCTTCTTTTTCACAGGCTCGCCGGGCTTATCCGTTTTGGCACTCTTTGCTGCCTTTTTGTGCTTTTCGGCGGCGCGATCGGCTTTTTCCTCATCCGTTAAGGGTGCTTTGGGCGCTTTTGCCGCCTTAGGCTTCTTTTCAGCCTTCGGTTTCGTTTCGGTTTCTTCGGCGATGGGGGTGACTTTGGTTTCAGTCATATCGTTTTTCGGCATGATTAACTTCCTTTCGTTTTTTTACGACGAATTCTATCAAGTGTCTGTTCGAGGGATTCCCCGGACGAAGCATTTGCTTTTTCTTTATGGGCGCGAAGTATTTTTATCTGCGCCTCCAATGTATCACGCCCATTGGAGGACAGCGCCGCGCGGGCATTTTTCATAGCGAGTATATAGGAAAACTGCTCGGCGGAATAAAACTCATTCAAGGCAGAAATATCCGTCTGTCCTTCCGCATACATTTTCGAAAGATGCTCAAACAGAGTCCGATCAAAGGCGGTGACAAAATCCTCGGCACAAAGACCGCACGTTTCGAGCTGCTCCGGGTACAGCATCAAAATGCCCAAAATACGCTGCTCGGCGGTTGCCTCGTTGGGAAAGCGGACCGCCTCCGGGTTGACAGTATCTCCATAGCGGAGCATGGTCTTTTGCGTTTCCTCGCGAAAGCGCGTGCGCACACGTTTGTTTTCGACACGCGCGGCATGGCGTATTTCCGCCTGTATTTTATCGACCGATATTTCCGCAAGTGTTGCAAGGCGTGTGGCGTATATCTCGCGCTTCAACTCCGAAGGAATGGCAGCAAGCATTCGACACGCCTCCTGGATGGCCTTTAATTTATCATCCGGAGCAGTAAGATCGTATTTTTTCAAGATACTGCCCAGCTTGAAATCGATCTGCCCTTCCGAGCCGGTCATGAGCTTGGCATAGGCGGCGGCGCCGTATTTCTGGATAAATTCATCCGGGTCCTTGGCACCGGTCATCTGAATGACACGCGTTTCCACGCCCACCTCATTTAACATTCGAATGGCGCGGTCGGTTGCGGTCTGTCCGGCCGAATCGGAATCGTAGGCAAGATAGACTAACCTTGCATAGCGGGCGATGAGTCGGGCGTGCTCGGAGGTGATGGCTGTACCCAATGTTGCCACTGCTCCCGAAAAGCCCGCCTGATGCATAGCAATGACATCCATATACCCCTCGCAAAGGATCAACTCGCCCGGACGGGCATAGGAATTATCGCCGGTCGCATTATTTTCGTTTTTCTCCTTATCCCCCAGCACGGTCGTCTTGGCAAAATTCAAGGCAAACAGGTTACGGCTTTTTTTGAACACCACCGTATCGGAGGAATTGAGGTATTTTGGCTTGGAATCATCCATCACACGTCCCCCAAAGGCGATGATATTGCCTGTTGTGTCAATGATGGGAAACATCACGCGGTTACGGAACATATCGAAGGCCCGTCCGTTCTTTTGAGACACGCCGCACAGGAAATTTTCCTTCATTTCTTCGACCGTAAAGCCCTTACTGATCAGATAATCGGTAAGGTCATTAAAGCTGTTTTTGGCATAGCCCAACCCAAAGCGCACACGTGTAGCGCGTGAAAGCTGACGGCGATCAAGAT
>CAZAWG010000243.1:0-1074 GCA_964488785.1 uncultured Oscillospiraceae bacterium
ACATGGCGATCAGCAGCTCTCTTCGTCAGACGCATCGGGAAAAGGTGTTAGATACCTTTGCTTCCCACGATTTTTATGTTATCGTGCGCAAAGCCGATGTGTCACTCTTACATAACCTGAATTATGCCATCGGCCAGCTCGGCGCCACCGAGGGCGATTGGCAGAGCCAGCTAAACAACAAATATTATCAGCATACCCAATCGCGCGACCTGCTCTTTTCCGCCCGAGAGTTAGCACTTATCCGCGAATATGCCGCCGGACGAAAGACGCTTATCGTGTCCGCCTGTACCGATAAAAAGCCGTATGCCTATGCCGAAAACGGCGTAGCCAAGGGCATTATGTTCGATTATTTCGATAAGCTTGCGGATTATTGCAGTATCCCGTATACCCTGCTTGTCCCCAAAGACCGGGCACAGTATGTCGAATGGTGCGAGGCGGGCCTTGTCGATGTGTGCCTTGACGGCCGGTTTGAAAACGAAAGTCAGGCAGAGCAGCTGGGGCGTACTCCGTCCGCTCCCTATACCACCATGCGGTTGGTTATGGTCACCCGGCGCGATTTTGACGGCGAAATACATTCCCTTGCCGTGTCCGGCTCCCAAGGTCTGTTTGGTATCGAGGATGGACTGGCTCCCGGCGCACAGCGCATTTCGGTCGAAAGCCGTGAAGAGGGCATGAACGCCGTGCTGCATGGAAAAGCGGACGCAACCATCGTGTATCTGTATACGGCGCAACAGTTTGTCAATGAGGATACGCGCGGACTTCTCACCTATACGCTTCTATCGGAGCCGACCTATGACTACCATCTTTCGTTTGGTGCAAATGTCAGCCATGAGTTGGCTGGTATCTTTACCAAGGCCATCTATGCCATGCCGACCGGAACGTATGAGGATATCGCTGCCGGATATACCAGCTATAAGGCGGAAAACGTGGATATCATCACCTGGATCCAGATCAATCCGGGTCATACCATCGTGCTGTGCGCGGCTGTGTTTTTGTCGATCTTATTGGCGGTGTTACTGCGCTCCCGTCAAAAGTTGATCCGCTTGGAGCGTACACGTTCGGAGGAGTATCAGC
>CAZAWG010000243.1:1084-2894 GCA_964488785.1 uncultured Oscillospiraceae bacterium
TGCCCGGAAGGCGGAGGAAGCAAGCTGTGCGAAAAGCGAGTTTCTTGCCAATATTTCTCATGATATCCGCACGCCGATGAATGCCATCGTTGGACTTACCGAGCTGATGGTGGGGGATGTCGATATTCCCCTAAAGCAGAAGCAGCAGCTTCAGAAGATACGCACCTCCAGCCGCCATCTTCTGGATCTGATCAACGATATGTTGGATATGGGGCGTATCGAAAATCGCCAAACCATGATCCATCCGGAGCCGATGAGCCTGTCAGAGCAGTTAAGCCAGGTGTCGGATATCGTCCGTGAGGATTTGGAAAAGCACAAGCATCATTTTACCTTCCAAAAGGATGAGATACTCCACGATCAGGTCGTGGCAGACGGCGTGCGTGTGCGGCAGGTGCTTATCAATCTTTTGTCGAATGCCATTAAATACACCCCGGATGGGGGAGAACTCATGCTTCTTGCAAAGGAGCTTTCGTGCGAGAATGGCAAGGCGCAGTACCGCTTTACCGTGACGGATAATGGAAAGGGAATGTCGGATGAGACTAAGGCGCATCTGTTTGAGCCGTTTACCCGTGGCGAAGCCTCTGTGACCAATAAGATACAGGGGACCGGACTGGGCATGGCCATCACCGGCGAGATCGTGAAGCGTATGGGCGGCCATATCACGGTCGAGAGCGAACCCGATAAAGGGACAAAGGTCGAGGTAACGGTAGCGTTTCCTGTTATAGCGGAAACAGAGAATGTGGTCGGAAAGGATATCAGCTTGTCCGGCGTGCGTTTTCTGTGCGCGGAGGATAATGAACTGAATGCGGAGATCTTATGCTCTACACTTGAATTGTATGGAGCCACCTGTAAGGTCTATCCGGATGGCGAAGCCCTGGTGGAAGCATTCCAAACCATTCGTCCGGGCGAATACGATGCGATACTCATGGATATCCAAATGCCGTACATGAATGGCTTGGAGGCGGCTAAGCGGATACGGGCGAGTGCGAACCCGGTCGGCGCGACCATTCCGATTTTTGCCATGACAGCCAATGCCTTTGAGGAGGATATACAGAAAAGTCTTGCCGCCGGCATGAATGCCCATCTGTCGAAGCCGTTGGATGTGGCGGCGTTGGCGGGGGCGTTAGCAGAGCAGAATGAAATCAGAAATAAGTAAATGCGCAATTCGCCATAACAGCAAAAATAAAAGGAGCTGTGGCAAAACGATCTTTCGGTCGAGCTGCCACAGCTCCTTCTTTTTGTGATTTTAAGCAAAAAAGCCCTTAAACATTGGTGCTTCCTTCGGATACGCTCCATAGCGTACAAGGGAGGGAAGATGCGTCACAGCAGGCAGCGCACCATCTTTGACAAGTAACAGCGTGCCGCCGACCTGTCCGGGGATGTGATAATCGTATTGCCCGGTCTTTAAGCCATATATAAAACGCACATCGCGATAGGTGATGCAGGTGTTGATGTTATGGCAATGCCCGGTGCAAACGGCCTGTATACCACATTCCTTGGCAAGCGCAAAGAAATCGTGTGTATCATCCGTGGGCTTGGGGGCATGAACGTTTTCCAATTTGCTGCCAAAATCGCCGTCTACCGCCTGCACGTCTACGCCGATGGTGTATAATGTGCGCTCGTCCGTCAGATAGCCTTTAGCGCACTCGGCTTCCATGAATTCTGCGGTGGGAATATGATATGCAGCAAGAGCCGGGACGGTGTATCCGCAAGCATTTTTCATACGGCTTGCGCAATCGCGCACCATTTCCCATTGATCGTGATAGATCCCCTCCGGTCGAACACAGCCGTTGGAATCGAGCATATACAG
>CAZAWG010000244.1:0-2876 GCA_964488785.1 uncultured Oscillospiraceae bacterium
TGCTTCACGTCCTGCTCTAACGACGCAGCACTGCAAGTATTGGAACAAATGTTCTCTTGTTGTTTTTCGCCGATTTCCCTGTGCGGCGTTTCTTCCCTTGGCTTATTCTGCTGTCGAGGCGACTTTCGGTTTTGTTGTGTTATCCTCTGCCGCAAACGGCGCAGTATACTCATCCCCGCTCACTCCTTCCAATCTGTCCGGTAACACTTTAAGAGCCTCCTGCTTTCCAAAACGTTTTTCGATAAAAGCGCATATCTCGGCACGCATCGGAATTCCTAATGCTTCCACATACGCTTCCACCAATTTGTAGTTATCCTGTGTGATCGGTGTTCCAATGAGCGCACTGACTGCAGAAACAGTGAAGGCCTTGGAATTGGCTAACCCATCACCGATATGCACCTTGATATCCGGCATGGGGAATTTCCCACTAACACTGTCACGATACTTATCCGGCTCATACAGAAAGCCGGAGTTAGAGCAGTCCACAAATCGCCCCGGTGCGTAAAATTCGAGTGCCGTCATATCGATCAACCGATACAGCCTCCGGAAGCCCTCGGTGCGTCCGCACGCCTTGAGCGAGCGACGGCTTTCAGCACGTTCGTTGAGAAGAGCTATACCGGTAGCAGTAGTGACACGGGTCGGCTCCTTGCCCTGATTGACCTCAAAATTACCGGTGGTCTGCTCCATCATATTCTGCCAACGGCTGTAATTTGCGTGCAGAGCCGTCTGAACAGAGGAAAGATTGCCTAAGCGTTGAACCTTGCCCATCATACCCGGACGTAGCTTCCATACCGCACCCGGTGCATTGTCCGGCATTTCGCCATCGGAAAAAGCGTTTTCCTCGGCTAAGATCACATCATTGGAGGAAAAAGCGGCATTGAGCTGGGCAAAGGTCAGATCACGGTCGGCGGCATCAATAAGCCCGATCAACGGCTCCAATTCGCTCTTTCCCCAAAGGCTTCCCTCGTTCGGCACACGGTGGTACAAAACGAACGGATACATCGTACACCCGGTCCTTCGCCAATAATGGGGATCGTATTTGACCTCCTTGTCACCGATAAGCACACAAAGCGCAACGTCCCCTGCATGATAGCTCACACCACCGCTCTGCCCATCGGTCGGCTGGCGAAACCAGAATTCCGTCACCGTCACCGTGTCCTTTTCGTCCGCATCGTCCCCGGCAAGGGAACGACCGGTGCATAGATAATCCGAAAAATGCTCACCGCGTGCGCGTATATCTGCTTCAAACAGGCGATACGCTCTCTGACGGTGCAACCGGTACACATACGCCACATATTCGCAGGCATCCAGGGAAGGTGCCGTTGGGTCGGGATAGATCTGCTCCGGAAGTGCCGCTTCCGGTACGACCTCCGGCAGCTCCTTCCCATCCACCATGCCCCAGCCGATCTTCCACACCGCACTGCCGTAAATGCCAAGTCGGCGCTCATTTTGGAGATTCTTTTCGGCAAGAGAAGCCTTTTCACATATACACCGCACCGTCTCCTCGCGCTGTCGGACGGCATGGGCAGAGGTTCCGGCACGCGGCGAAAACTCGAATTCCGGAAGTTTGGAATCGATCTGACTTTCTACATGGATATACCCATCCGGCGCCTGTGCCGGCGTCCAGGGTAATTGCATATCCTCGCAAAAGCTTCCAGAAAAGAAGGAAATATCGTGCATTCCGTCGTAATAGCGGCGCATTTTGCGCCAATAGGTGTCGGTGCTCTGCCGCGCAAGCGCACTTTCCTCGACTAAATGGCGGATCGTGTCCTCGCGTGCGCCCGGCGAAGAATAATCGTATAGCCCCTCCGCTGTCGTTTTATGCGCCCACACACCATATGCTTTTTTCATAGGCCTTGTTCCTTTCTTGAAAATCCACTCGAATCGTTTATTCACTCGAATCGCGCCTTGACCGGCGGCTCGACCGCCTTCGCTGCTTTTCCTTTTCGGGAAACAGTGCTGCGGCTAACCGCGCCGGTCGCACCTCCTCTGTGGCTTTAGCACTTTGCACCATGCGTGAAACAGCAAAATAGCGCAATGCATCCGGCGCGTGAGTGATCTCATGCGGTTTGGTCGCCGCATCCCCCGGATGAGCGCTGTCGTAAAGTAACAGCGGCAGACAGCGTATCAGCTCGGTACACCGCCGGAAGATACGAAGATCGGCGGTTTTGCTTCCATCCGGCTCCGATTTTACGCGCATCCATTCCTTTAAACAGCTCCAGCCCTGCACACGCTCCGATACAAGTCTTGTCAAATACACCCCATTGTCCGCAAACAGCTCCGCCATGCTGCGACCGCTGTCCTTTTGCCGCGACCATAGGTCGCTTGGTGCAATGAATACGCTGACACCTTCCGCTTTCGAAAGGATCGCCTGCGCCGCCTGGCTGACGATCAGGCCGCTTTTGTATACCTCATCGTATACATACGCTTTTCCCGTTTCATCCAGTGCCACGTACACCGCCGCTAACATATCAAGTCCGTAATCGATCGCACAGATGCGTCGCCAGTGCGCCGGGATCGGAAAACCGGACAGCGTGTGGACATCGGGATCGAATTCCGAAAAAAACTGTCCTTCAAAGCCGCCCCAGCTTCCCTCAAGCCACGCTTCACGCAAGCCGCGCGGCAGGCTTTTCAATCGCTCCAAATAATCCGGGTCCGACGAAAGCAAGGCAGGATTATCGTAGACATCCGCACGGATAAAGGTGTAATCGCCTGGCTTTTCACCTGTGCGGTACGACCTGTCAATAAACAGCCGCTTGACCCATCCATGCCCCACGCCGCCGGGATTGCAGGTCAGATACATCCGCTTCGGGAAGCCGTTCACACCGCGCACACACGCCTTTAAGGTCTGAAACTGATATTCCGTGAGCTGTGTA
>CAZAWG010000245.1:0-2874 GCA_964488785.1 uncultured Oscillospiraceae bacterium
AGCCGAGATATGCGTCCGCGTGCCCATTGTCCGTTTTGGCGGCATAAACGCCACCACCAAAACTCAAATATAAAGGCAATATAAAATTCCGCAAGAACGTTCCACCGTCCTTCGGACGAGCGCAGAGACAGCGGTTTCGCAGAAAATAAATCAGAACTTGCGATTTGGGTCTTGCAAAATTCTAAATATGTGTTATAATAGATGTATAAATCTGTCAGAGGCGGAAAGGATGAATACATATCCATGTCAGAAGTATATACTGTCTCCCTTGATTCCGTCATCGAGGAATTTCAGCTTGAAAAGATCAGCTATCCCGAAGGGGAGACTCCGATCTTGCTCGATCGTAAGGAGGTCAACCGTCCGGGACTACAGCTCGCCGGCTTTTTCGACCACTTTGACCCGCGCCGCATTCAGATCGTCGGCAAGGTCGAATATCATTATCTGTTGGGACTTTCCTCGGCACAGCGTGCGGTGGCCATCGATACCTTTATGAGCAAGCATATTGCCGCTCTTGTGATCACATCCGGTTTGGATGTATTTGATGAGGTTTTAGTGGCGGCAAAAAAATATGATACCCCCGTGCTTCGAACCGGAGATACCACCTCTAACTTCATGGGCGGACTCATTTCCTCCCTTAATGTCAGCCTTGCCGAACGTATGACACGCCATGGTGTGTTTGTGGAATGCTATGGCGAGGGTATCCTTATGCTTGGCGATAGCGGTATCGGAAAAAGTGAAACAGCCATCGAGCTGGTCAAACGCGGTCATCGACTCATCGCAGACGATGCCGTGGAAATCAAAAAGGTGTCGGCTAAGACCTTGGTCGGCTCGGCTCCGGAGCTGATACGCCACTATGTAGAGCTACGCGGTATCGGTATAGTCGATGTGCGGCGTATCTTTGGTATGGGCGCCGTCAAGCTTACCGAAAAGATCGACCTCGTGATCAATTTGGAGCCGTGGCAGCAGGGCAAGTTTTATGAGCGCGTGGGTCTGGATTCGGAGTATACCAATCTTATGGGGATCGATGTTCCGTCCATCACCGTTCCGGTCAAGCCCGGAAGAAATCTGGCTGTCATCATCGAGATCGCCGCTATGAACCATCGTCAGAAAAAGATGGGCTATAACACGGCTGTCGAATTTAATAAGAAGCTTATGGGTCAGTTCGATGACTCGTTAAGATAAAAAGAAAAAAGATAAAGGAGTACACGATCATGTATTATATCGGTGTAGATCTTGGCGGCACAAATATCGCCGTCGGCATTGTCAATGAAGAAGGAAAGCTGCTTCGTAAGGGAAGCGTTCCTACCGAAGCAAAGCGCGAAGCAGACGAGATCATCAAGGATATGGCTTCTCTCTGCCAAAAGCTCATCGATGAGGAAGGTATTACGGTTTCGGATATCGAGTATGCCGGTATCGCTACCCCCGGTACGGCTAATAGCGAAACGGGCGTTGTGGTGTATGCCAATAATCTGCCGTTCCTTAACTATCCGCTTGCAGATAAGCTGTGCGAATTCTTAGGCGTGAAGAAGGTTCTCATCGAGAACGATGCTAATGCAGCCGCTAAGGGCGAAGCAGCCTGCGGCGCAGCAAAGGGCTATAAAAACTCGGTCATGATCACGCTTGGTACCGGCCTTGGCGGCGGTATCATCATCGATAATAAGGTCTACAGCGGCTTTAACTTTGCCGGTGCAGAGTTAGGTCATATTGTCATCGAAGTCAACGGTAAGCCCTGCTCCTGCGGCAGAAAGGGCTGCTGGGAGGCTTATAGCTCGGCTACCGGCCTTATCAACATGACTAAGGATAAGCTTGCCTCGGTCAAGGATACCGTTATGCATGACTTAGTTGCCAAAGAAGGCAAGGTCAGCGGACGTACCGCCTTCGACGCTATGCGTATGGGCGATAAAGCTGCCCAAGAGGTGGTGGATGAATATATCTACGACCTGGCTATGGGCGTGACCAACATCATCAATATCTTCCAGCCGGAGGTGCTTGTCATTGGCGGCGGTATCTGCAACGAGAAGAATTACCTGCTCGATCCGCTCAATGCCATTGTTGATCATGAGCAGTATTCGCGTAACAGCGATAAAAAGACCATCCTGCGCATTGCAGAGCTTGGTAACGATGCCGGTATCATTGGCGCGGCTATGTTAGGACTCTAAGAATATCGAGAAGCAAGGGGTTCCCAAGTCGCTTGGCGGCTTTGCGAAACAAACGTATAACCACTAAGAGCTGTGGCATGACCGCAGCTCTTTTTTTGCCGTTTTTTCAAAACCACTTGATAAATTGAATGAAATATGTTAACATATGTTTGCGACACAATTGAATAAGACAAACGCTTGCAGCTATAGGTGTGTATTTTTTTGATAAAAATACATGCTCTATTTCGCATACTTATAGTTGTAAAATGTCGAAATTGTGTCGCAGCAATCGGAGCGGTGTGCTTTTTGTGCGTCGCTTCGGTGGCGCACTTTTTATTTTTAGGAGAAAAGTAGTATGGTAAAGCGTTCTTGGTGGAGCCGTTTCCTGTCGGACAGAGCTATATTACGGTAAATGATGTGAAAAGGAATTGGATGTTCGGGCACAGCTGATCGGAGAGCGTACCATGATCCCGGTTCGCACCGTGGCAGAAGCCTTTTCCTGCACGGTGGACTGGGATGACGAGACGTATACCGTTTCGATCGCAGGATAGACTGTATATATCTTAATAAAGAAAAAATAGCTCCCACGGAAGAAGCTAAAGCTTCTTCCGTGGGAGCTTTGTCTTCTGTACTTTGGTGGTCTTGTCTACCTTTTTCGAAGGGCTTCCGAAATGAGTAAGATTTTGAAAAAAATCCTCAACAATTTGATATACACCCATGCATTTGTATGCTATAC
>CAZAWG010000246.1:0-2864 GCA_964488785.1 uncultured Oscillospiraceae bacterium
CACCAGTCCCACAAGAACAGAAGCGAGCCAACGCAGGAGCCGCGGACGGCGTTTTAAGCAAAACAGAAAGAAATCAAAGGTACTTTCGCCGTCATACAGCGTGTTATCGAAGTCATACACATTCATGCATTTCGCGTTATAGGGCGTACAGCTTCGACCATGCCATGCGTCCGTTTGCATCGGTCACCTCTACGCGCACATACTTTTCATCGGGACGGGGGACATATTCCTTATGCACAAGGTCATCTCCGCGCTCTACGCGGTCGGACACCCAGGCAAGGTTGGAGAACACGACGATTTTTGAGCAGGGGGAGCAATCGATGAGGAGTGTTCCGTTTTCCATGCGTGTATACAGCTCCGGACCCTGGGAAGCGTAAAAATCGCCCTCGCGGACAGCGCGTTTGATCTCATCCTCGGTAAGTGCATCCAGGCGTGCCATGATAAAGGCCTTCGTCTCATCGTTTCCGTCGTAATAATGGGTATCATCCACGGCAAGTAAAGGCAGAAAGCGTCCGGTGTTTGCCAGCATATCGACAAAATAGCCGGAATAGGCGCGGTCGCTCTGTCCCACCTCGGAGACGGTGTTATAGATCTCCGTTGCCGCAAACGGCAGTCCTTCTGCCTGTGCCGGGGTATTGAGCGACCATGCCGGATGAGCCAGGATGGCAAGACCACCGGCCGCGTCGATGGCTTCCACAACCTTCCCCGGCGTTGCCGTTTCTTTATCTATGCCGGGGTCGGCGTTCATGCCCACGCCTACGATATGCATCACACACACATCGGTCGTGCCGCCGCCAAGGTTGTACTCACAGCCGGACAAGATCTTAAGCCCGGAAAGTGTGCCTGCTTCACCATACTTCCAATGGTCGGTGAGGGCGATGGCATCGTAGCCGGCGTTTTTATAGATTTCCGCCGCCTTTTCCGGGTCTGCCCGTCCGTCCGAAAGGGTGGTATGGGTATGCAGACCAAGCTTATACCAATGATTTCCTTTTTTATCTGTATACATATAGATCTCCTATTCTCCTATTTTCCTGCTTTTTCGATCTCGCCGGCCTTCGTCAAGGATATTTTGGTCACGACCGGACCGAACAGCTCATAGATGAGCGTTCCGCACAGGATGATCGCACGGATCTGCGCGCCATGCTCCGGAACCACGCGGGTTGCGACAAGCGACAGACCGATAGCCACACCGGCCTGCGGCATCAGAGCCGGGCCCAAATACCTACGGATGTTCTTTTCCGCCTTGCAGATAGCCGCGCCAAACGAGGCACCGCACATTTTTCCGATCACGCGGAATACGATATATACGACGCCGAACAGGCCGACTGTCGGCACGACCGACAGGTCAAGCTCGGCACCGGACAACACAAAGAACAGCATGAAGATGGGGGGTGTTAGCCCATCGGTCAGCTTCATGATATGCGGCACCTGCGAAGAGAAGTTGGCAAAGCCGGCACCGATGGCCATACACATAAGTAAGGAAGAAAAGCCGCACACGCTGGCAAGTCCCACGCCAAGGAATACAAAGGCGATGATGAGCGACAGGCGGTTTCCGTCCTTTTTGAACCAGCGAAGCGGAATGCAAAACAGCATTCCCAAGAGCAGTCCCACGACAAGCGCACCGCAGATCTCCCATAAGGGGGAAAGAAGTGCCGAAGCGATGGAGACTTGTCCGGGGTTTTTGACCGCCTGCGCAATGGCAACGGCGATACTGAACATGGCAAGGGCAGTCGCGTCGTCGATGGCGACCACCGAAAGCAGCGTTTCGGTCACGGGTCCCTTGGCCTTATACTGGTTGATGACCATGATGGTAGCGGCAGGGGCAGTGGCGGCAGCAATCGAGCTAAGCACCAGCGCAAACGGCAGCTCGGTGCCGGGGATAACTAACAGCACAGCAAGCACAAACAGAATAGCGAACAGCGATTCAAACACGGCAATGACGATGGGGGTCACGCCGACGCGCTTAAAGTAGGAAATTTTGAATTCATTGCCGATGGAGAAGGCGATAAAGCCAAGAGCCGCCTCGGATATGATATCAAGCGACGGCAGCAAAGACGACGGAATGACACCGCCAAAGGAGAGTCCCGGAAAGAGGGACGGAATCGCCGGTCCCAACAGCAATCCGGCGATCAGATAGCCGGTGACATTCGGCAGCTTACAGAGCTTAGCCAGACGACCGAACGCCATACCGGCGAAGATCATAATGGCAAGCGTTAACAAAGTGGGCATAAAGCAAGGCTTCCTTTCATAACGGATAATAAGCCGGTTAGCGGTTATTCGGCAGTGCCGAAGCCCTCGGTATAGCCGACCGGGAGTGTGAAGATAACGCCGGTATCCGGCTTATCCAAGCCACCGGTGATGGTATTGACGAGCTTCGAAATGACCGGGATCTTTTCCTTTTCGACCACCACAAGCACGGTCTTGCTTTCCTTATGCTCCGGGTCAAGCAGCAGACGAAGGGAGCCCATAAAGCGCAGCTCATTGTATTCGCACAGGTTATGTGCCATCCCCTGGCTGTCCAAAATGGTAGCCCCGCGGATATCCTTTTCCATAAAGGCAGACAGGATATCCTTTAAATATTCGGTTTTGTTTAAGATGAGCACGAGAAGTTCCATACATTTCCGACCTTTCCACACGCATATGCGCTAATTTACAAACTATATTATAGCACTTTTTTCGAATAAGTCAACACCTATTGACATTTTTCGCAAGGCTATACCAAACGCAAAAAAGCGCCCCTTGCAAAGCAAGGGACACTTTGTATACAGTTTGCTTAGTCCTCAAATCCGCCGTAATCGCTGTTGAAGTCCTTGACTGCGACCTTGGCCGCCGATTCACCGGCAGCGTAGTAGGAAGAAAAGTTC
>CAZAWG010000247.1:0-2852 GCA_964488785.1 uncultured Oscillospiraceae bacterium
GTCGTGCAGTGTATGTAAGCGCCCCTCAAACTGGCTCTCATAGCCCTTGACAAAAATGGGCTTCCAGACCTCCTCTAAAGTCAGACTGCGCAGCGCGGTAAGATATTTGTCTGCTACGCGCGGACGTCCATCCGGAAAGCGTTCGCCCTTCCATTGGGGCGTTAAGGCGATGATCTCTTCTTTTACGTTGAAATGCATAGAACGATCCCTCTCTTTACAGAATTCTGTTTCTTTAATTATAATGCGTGACCGCGTTTTTTTCTACAACTTTTTCATTCAAAAGTTCAACTTTTTCACGCGCTTTGTGTATAAAGACGTGTCCTGCCTTTTCAGTCGCCCTTTTCGGATTCCCCATTTCCTGTCATCACTAAGGTGGTCATTGTATAGGTAATTTGATCTAATTTTTGAAAAAAATCCGTTTTTTTCTAATTTTCCTATCTTTTTTCCGGATTCAGATAGTGACAAATGCTAAATAATCGTGTATAATATAGTCAAATACTGGCGTAGAACTACATTTTTGCTTCATGGAAGCATTAAGGAGGCGCATATCTGTCCTCACAAATTCTAAAGAACACTTGCATGGACAACTCTAAAAAAACAATTTTTATTTCAGGAGATGATTCACCCATGACAATCAAAAACAAACTTTTCTCTTTTGGACTTACATTCCTAATGCTATCCATGTTCCTGTCGTTCACGACTCTTGCCGCGGAAACGGACACGCCCACCGGGACACTGAGACAGGACGCCGATGGTTATTATCAAATCGGCTCTGTCGAGGAGCTTTATCTGTTTACCACCTATCTGGATGCGCAGGCACAAAAGGATTTAGATGCCAACAACGGAAAAACAAGTCCGCGCACCCCGGTCAACGCAAGACTCACAGCAGATATCGATCTGAATCCGGGACTTACCGTATCGTATGATTCCGACAAGAAAAAGGTCGAGCTTTCCAAAAACGGAAAAAGCTATACCATGGAAACCGGGTTTAAGGACACGACTGCCGGACAATTCCGCAACGCAGACGGCGAAAAAAGCACGTTAAATGCAGTCAAAAGTGCCTTAGGCCTCGCGCAATGGATGCCCATTGCGCCCAAAGCGACCTATGATGGGGAAACGACTTACTTTACCTATATCGGTCATTTCGACGGAAACGGACACACCATCGATGGCTTGTTCATTTACGTCAACGAGGATTCTCCGGTCAAAAATACCGGTCTGTTCGCCAAGACCGAGCCGGGAAGCACTACGATCTCGATCGAGGATCTGACCATCGGGGAGCATTCGCTGGTCGTCAACACCAACACAGGCACCCTGACCGGCGCCTTTGTCAGCGGCACCTATGGCGATCTTATTCAAAACTGTGTCAATAAGGCAGTCGTTGTGGGTGTGAACGAAGTCGGCGGCATTGTCGGACGTGCCTATGGCTCGATCTATTCCTGCAAAAACTATGGAAGCATTATCAGCAAATATAAAGCCGGCGGCATTGCCGGAGTGCTTTACGAATACGAGATCTACGACTCCGCCAACAGCGTGAGAGACTGTGAAAACCACGGTAACATCTACAACGACTACACCTATATATACGGCAGTGCCGGTGGTATTGCCGGGATCAGCGGAGCTTCCAACTACAAAGATACCGGAGGAGTGCCCATTTCGCAGTGCATAAACTACGGAAATGTTACCGGCTCCTGTGCCGGCGGCATCGTCGATAGCTTTGCCAATACGGCAAGCATCAATGGCTGTGCCAATTTCGGAAGTATCTCAGCCTCCAACCAGGCCGGCGGTATCGCCGCCAACGGGGTCGATTCGAACTGGGTCAAGATCAGTTCCTGCTACAACGTCGGTAAAGTCTCTCTTATGCCGCTTAGCTCTCTCAAGGACGTCGATACGATTTCGAATGCCCAGCGCACCTACGGTGCTATCCTAGGCGCTTGCAACTTCGGCAAGAATTGCAGAGTAGAAAAATGCTATAACAACAACGATACCTGCCCGGTAGACAATGCGCATTTTATCGTTACCGGTGTCGAGATCGCGGATTCCTACAATGTTTCGACCGAGGTATTCCAAAGCGGCGAAGCAACCTATAATATGTACGTCTATAATCAAAACGAATGGGGCCAGAACCTCGCCATCCCGGCAGAGGAAGGAAAAACACCGGATACCTATCCGAATTATACCTCGAAGCGCCACGTTTACAAGGTCACTTCCTATTGCTGTCATACCGACACGACCAATAAGGAAGCCCATAAAACCACCCTGTACACCAATGCCTACAGCGAAGCGATCACAAGCGCACATACGCCCGGAACGGACGAATATTGCACGCATTGCGGCGTATATGCTGCCCCGCCCAGACTCACCACCACCGTTCTTCGCAAAGCCAAGGCCGGCACCAGCTACACCATGACCTTCTATCTGAAGGTAGCTGCCGATTCACCGGTATACTCGTTTGTCAAGAGCGAAACGGATGATACCCTCTATACCCTGCCGGAGGGGCTGTCGGTCAATTACAGTAATGACAATTCTGTGACCATCGGCGGAACGCCGACTGTGCCCGGCACCTATACCTTTACGCTCAAGGTCACCGACACGCGCGGTGAGGACAAAAAAACCTACACGCTGACGGTCGCACCGGCCGATCCGCTCACCATCATCACCAAAAAGCTTTCAGCAAACATCGTCGGTAACGGCTATTACGCCAGTCTTTACACCAATTTGATCGGAGATGCTGTTTGGTCGCTCGCCGAGGGCTCTTCGCTCCCGGAAGGCTTGGTGCTCGATACAAAATCCGCCGCTATCACCGGAACACTTCCGGAGGTGGCCGGTAACTATTCCTTCACTGTATGTGC
>CAZAWG010000248.1:0-2830 GCA_964488785.1 uncultured Oscillospiraceae bacterium
GCATGATGCTCGATTTTGGTGGTGATGACATGGCAGGTATTTACCTTATTTCTCTGCAAATAGGCATCCACGGCACCCTTGATAGCCCAGTTGTCGCTTTCCGAGCCGCAGCCGGTGAAATAGATCTCCTTCGCTTCACAGCCAAGTAACGCGGCAATACGCGCCCGTGCGCTCTCTAACAGCGTGAATACCTGCTGTCCCTTTGAATAAAGGCTGGAGGGATTTCCGTAAAATTCGCCGAGATACGGAAGCATTTCCGCAAGCACCTGCGGATGAACGCTGGTCGTAGCCGCATTGTCGGCATAAACAAATCTTTTTTCGCTCATGCTTTTTTCCTTCCTTATGAACGCGCGTGTTTTTACACGTCGCACAAAACTGAAAATGAATCTATAAACAGACGCATAGCTCCACCGACAGACAAACCGGGAGCATTACGCCATATTATATTTTACAGCATAATACTCCCGATTTATACCTTAAAATGTTAAATTACAGACAAACCGTGTCTGTTCGCAACAAAAAAAGACCTTACATCTTTTTTTCTTCGATAAAATCCGCAACGTCCTTTACGGTTTTCAGCGTAAGTGCTTCTTCATCGGAAACCGTTATGCCGAAATTTTCTTCGATCGCCATCAGCATATCGACGATTTCAAGGGAGTCGGCACCCAGATCCTCAACGATGTTTGTATCAACATCGATCGTAGCCGGGTCAACTCGAAACTGCTTAGCAAGCAATTCGATGATCGTTTCTACCATGGTCAAACCTCTTTTCTGCTTGGAATGTCAATAAAATCGGGTATTGTACCGATTCATCCACCATAATTATATGCAAATGCATAGCTCTTGTCAAGTATTATTTTCAAACAAGCTGTAAACCTGGCTTGTTCTGCCATAAAAATGCACGTTTTTGGGGTACTTTACGCCACCGCCAGCTTAAAGATCAGCTCCTCAAGCAATTCATAGCTGTCGGTTCGACTGCTTTTTAAGAGCATATCGTATTGCATGATCGTTTCAGCCGCATAGGAAGCATAATCGGCTTTTCCGGCTTTTTTTCGATTCGCAAGCACCTGTAGATAGTTGCGCACGACAAAATCGCGCAAGCCAGCTTTTTTGGCAATTTCCGGTGCCCGTTCGCCGGAGCGGGACAGGCGTTCCACCAAGCACAGATCGTATACCGCCTTGGAGAGCGTTCCGAAAACGATAAGCGCCTTTTCGCCGGAATTGCGAAACACGCGAAACGCCGCCAGAGCCGATGTCAGATCGCCTGCTATCGCTCGGGAGGAAATATCAAAGATCTGCGCCGAAACGCTTTGCTTACAGATGTATTCAATATCCGCTTCGGTCAAGGTATCGCGTCCCTCATAGCGAAGATAATGCACGCAGTTATCCAGTTCGTTTTTCAAGGTTGTCATATCGTTTCCGACGTAGTTGTTGAAATACGAGATCACCCGGCGATCGGCCTGAATGCCGGCCTTGGTGAAATGGCGCAATATCCAGGAAAGAAGCATATTGCTCCCGGCTGTTTCATGACGAAAATTGACGGTAAGTGCGGCATCCGCGATCTTCTTATACAGTCCCTTAGACAGCTTTTCGGTTTCACCGGCGTACAGAAAAAAGACGATGATCGTCTGCTCATCCGGGTCCTCGATCCGGGAAAGGAAATATTTCTCGTCCGTTTTAGACAGCTTATCGAGCGGTGGCGAGATCAAGCGCACCATACGACAGGCTTCCTCTGAATCGGAGGAAGCCTCGTTAAACAGGCTCATAGGCGAGGAAGCCGTTGTTTCACAGGCATTGATAAAATCGGCAAGTGAAAAATCATCGCTCGTAAACGTGCGCACATTTAATTTGCGATCCCCACAGAACTTTAATAATTCATTGTAATAGAAGCTTTTGGTATATTCCTCGTCGCCATAGAACACATAGGCGCCCTGCGGCTTTCCGGCTTTGATGCGCTCCTTTAGTACGGACTGATTCGCCGCATGAACTTCGGCAGGCTTGGGGGTATAGGCTTTGGGCATAGAGTACTCCTATCCAAAACAGGTGAAAGCGGTTTGAAAAGCCGTCAGACCCGTTGTAGAGTCCGACGGCTTGCAGAATGCTTAGGTTAGCGCCAGTTGAAGGTACACAGACCGTAAATGTATAAGACCAGAACGGCGATCGGAACTACGTACGTAAAGACCGGGCGCATCCAATCCTTGATCTTCAGACCCTTGCCGGCATTGGCTTCTGCCTTGAAGTTTTCCCAACCCCAGCCATAACGCCTGTTGCAGCAGAAGATAGCAATGGTCAGCGAGCCGAGCGGCAGAAGGTTGGTACTGACGATGAAATCCCAGAAATCCAACCAGGCAGAGCCTTCTGCAAACGGAACGAAGCCGGAGAAGGTGCTATAGCCCAGGGCGGTAGTGATAGCGATGAGGAAAATGACGATGCCGCAGACAAGGCAGCCCTTGGGGCGGCTCCAGCCGGTCAATTCGCGCACGCACGCAAGAATATTCTCAAACACGGCAAGCACCGTTGAGAGTGCTGCAAACACCATGAACAAGAAGAACAGTGTGCCCCACCAACGTCCACCGGCCATGTTGTTGAACACCGATGCCATGGTGTCGAATAACAGACTGGGACCGGAGTTGACTTCCACATCAAAGGTGAAGCAGGCCGGGAAGATGATCAGACCCGAAACGACCGCTACAAAGGTATCCAAAATAACGACATTGAGCGATTCACCAAGCAGGGAATGCTCCTTGTCGATATAGCTTCCGAAAATAGCCATCGAGCCGATACCAAGGCTGAGCGTAAAGAACGCCTGATTCATCGCACCCACGATGAC
>CAZAWG010000249.1:0-2827 GCA_964488785.1 uncultured Oscillospiraceae bacterium
TTCGCCGCGCAAAAAGATCCAAAAAGCAGCCAGATGGTTGCGACCCTCTTGACTCCCGGGGGAACGTCACAAAACCCATGCGGAAGGGATTTTTATCAAATTCGGTAATATTATTCCCTCAACGGATTTGCACAAATTCGGTTACTCCATGAACCGCATGGCACGTTTTGTGCCGGTGCTAAGGGCATGGGCTACAGCAGACGCAAGAACCGTGACTTTCTAAGGGGCTTTATGCCTGCAAGCTTACAGTAGGGTGGTATGTGGAAGCCACATAGTGCGCGTTAGTGGGGGTTGTGCGAATCTCTTTGTTCCATCACAAACTACAGAATTTCAGCTTCCTAATTATGCATTTTGCATTTATATAAGCAAGCTCACAGTAGGGTAATAAGCGGAAGCCGCATAGTGCACGTTAGTAGGGTTTGTGCAGAACATATGTTCCTAACTCCTAACTCCGGCTTCGCGCTATGGCTTAAACGATTCCGGAATAATAGCTTTTGCCACCCAATATGATCTCTTTGATCTGCTCACAGGTATGCACGGCCACATTCGGCGCTTCCTTATCAAAGCTATGCTCTCCACCAAAGCCCCATAATACGCCTATACAGTATAGTCCACTATTGCGAGCTGTCAGAACATCTACATAGGAGTCGCCCACATAGATGGTTTTTTCAGGCGTGACATCAAGTGCCGCAAGTGCCCGGTCAATACACGCTTTATCCGGCTTGGTCGGCAAGCCCTCGCCACTGCCCGATATATACGAAAACAAATCTTTTCCAAAGCAGTGCTGTGCCAGGGTTCTTGCCTGTTTATCCGGTTTATTCGATACCACAGCCAATCTTATGCCCGCACCGCGCAGTGCCTCCAATAGCTCCGGAATCCCCTCATAGGGACGTGTTTTCTCACAAACGTGTGCATCGTAATACACTAAATACTGCGCTAAGACCCGGCTGACGTTTTCCTCATCCCGCGCCGCCTCCGGCAGTGCTAACTCAATAAGCCGTCTTGCGCCATTGTTGACATACGAGGTCACCTGCTCTAAGGTTCGGTTCGGATAGCCGAAATGCGTAAGTGTCAAATTTACAGCCGTTGTCATATCCTCTGCGGTATACAATAAGGTTCCGTCCATGTCAAAAATCACACATTGAAGGCGATCCATTCTCCTTGCTCCTCTTTTCGTCAATGGCTTCCACTGTTACGCAAGCCTGTCTCATCCAATGTTTTTTCGAAATCTGCTAAGAAGTGTTCTATAAAATAAGCAAGCTCCTCACAGTCGGCGGCAAGCAACTCCACCGAACGGTGTGTCGTTTCATACGCACGATCAAATTCATGATTACCAAACTGCCGCTCATGCATACATTTGATGAGTGCGCACAGCTTATCGGCCGCCTTGAGTAAGCGAGCCTGCTCTTTCTCCGCTTCATGCTCCAAGGCTTTTGTATACGCTGACTGCATTTGTTCCGGCAAGCGTGAAAGCATCTGGTCGCAGGCTTCCTTTTCGATCTGCTTATAGCTATCGGTCAAGGTATCGTCATGATATTTGACCGGGGTAGGCAGATCACCGGTATAGATTTCACTGATATCGTGATACAGGGCTTTGACGGCAAGAGCCCCTTCATCATAATGCTTGCCAAAAAACGTGTTTCCAATACAGGCAAGCGCGTGGGCGAGCATAGCGCATTCGGCACTGTGCTCCAACAGGTTTTCCGGCTCGGTCGAGCGCATAAGCCCCCAACGGCGGATATATTTCATACGAAAGGCAAGCGAAAAAAAGGCATTATCTTCAGCCATGTTCAAAGCTCCTTTATATAGTTGAAAGTGAAGTCAACAGTGGCGGCAGCTCAGAAAGCTGTGTGATCACACGATCCGGGATCTGCTCCTTTTCGGTCGGGAACGGTGTCTTTTGGGCATTGAACCACACGGTAAACAGTCCGGCACGGTTTCCGCCGCAGATATCCGAAGTTAAGCTATCACCGACAAGCACAGCCTTCTCCCGGTCGAAGTGGGGGATTTTGGCAAAGCAGGCTTCAAAAAAAGCACGATTCGGCTTATCGGCCCCCACCAGCTCGGAAATAAAGATATTTTCAAAATACGGCTCTATGCCGGAATCCGCAAGTCTTCCCTTTTGCACGCGTGCAAGACCATTGGTCACGATATACAGCTTATATCGACCATACAATTCCTTGAGCAGCGTTTCGGCATAGGGAAGGAAAATGCAGCCCTGTGACAGCTTTTCTTCATAGAATGCCGCTGCTTCGGTCGGCGCGACTGCAAGTCCGAGCTTTTCAAAAAAATCGGAAAAGCGATCGGTTTTTATACGTTCACGCGTTGTTTCGCCCCGTTCCAACCTTTTCCATTGCCGCAGATTACACGCACTATACAGGGCGCATCTTTCATCATCCGGTGTCACGCCGAAATGTGTTAATGTCAGCGATATAGCACGATGCTCAGCAGCATGAAAATCGAACAGCGTTTCGTCCAAATCGAAAAATACATATTCTACAGACATAGCCTTCTCCCCGGTCAAGCCTTCACGGTGTTTTGGCGGCAATCCTTACAGGTTCCATACAGGACCGTGCGGGTATTATCCACCGCAAAGCCATGGTGGGAATCGATATGTGCCTCCAATTTATCCAAATAGGGGCAGGAAACATGAAAGAGCCTTCCGCACACCGTACATTTTAAATGGAAATGCCGCACGCAGGCAGCATCAGGCGAAGCGAACTGATAGCAAGCCGGCTCTTCGGGGGAAGTGATGTATTTACGCACATAGCCGGCTCCGGTCAGCTTTTCCAGGTGGCGATAGATGGTAGCCGTTGAGATAGGTGCG
>CAZAWG010000250.1:0-2825 GCA_964488785.1 uncultured Oscillospiraceae bacterium
GACTGTAAATCTGTTGTCAGTGACTTCGGTGGTCCGAATCCACCTTCCCCCACCAAAAAAAAGCACTTGCATATGCAAGTGCTTTTTTTTCTGATGAAGCGTTCCAAAGCGGAACATGAAGTCGCTTTCGCTTATGAAGTCGCCTGCGGCTATGAAGTGTGCCAACGGCAAAATACGGAACGCTTCACTTCATGAGAGCGAAAGCGAACACTTCATAAAAGACAGGGTCTTTTGCTTCCTGTTCGTAAGGCGAACACTTCATTTCTACCTCACATAATTCTCCATAAAATCACAAAGCTCCCTTGCCGCTTCCGCACTTGTCGCCTCGCTCATCAGCCGAAAACCACTCACTTTTCCTGGGATCACCGTCACCCGTCCCTTTGAAAAGTCGATACATACCCCTTCGACCGCTTCTAATAGCCGGTTCTCGCCGGATGCGCGTTTGCTTAGCTGCTGCATGATCCCGGCGCGATTCGTGCCACCTTCTACTGTGCGCGTGTAAACAGCAAAGGCGGGTAAGGCGTCGTATCCGGTGGGAGCCGTTTTCTGAGCTTGAAGCACCATGAGCGCATACACCGCCTTGCGTATGGGATCCCAAAGCCAGCTCTGCTCTTTCGCCACTTGCATCGTCATACCGCTTTTTTCCGTGCAGCTTTGTGCATATACCGTGTATTCGATACCACGCTTTTCGGCAATGCTTCGATATATATGAGGATTATTACTCGATAAATACAGCTTTTTTCCCCTAAGCGGCAATTCCGATAATAGAAGGGCATCGATGTGCGCTTCATCCATGATCACACCATTCTGTGTGATCGATAGCTTTTCCTGTGCATCTAATGTGATATAAAGGTGTGAAGATGGCTTTGTTTGGGGAATGTGTTCCTGAAAACGTGCGGTTTTTCCCGGAGAAAGGAGCTTGATACCTAAGTCCGCAAGGATACATTCCAGCATATAGGCCGCCGTACCCGGTTTTGCTCTTTCCCATTCGATCTCGATCCCCTCTAAGGAAGCCTCCGGCCATTGCGTGTATACCTCTCGCAGCAGCTCTTTCAAGTATAGCTGCCACAAACTCTGTATACGCTCTCGCGCATAAAACTGCCCCGGCTCCCGATAGTCTCCGGCACTGTAAAACAGATTGCCGAATTCGCGCTCGTCCGCAGCACCAAACGGTAAGCCCTTTTCATCGTAAAGCTGCGCTGTGCAAAGACCATCTTGCTTTTTTCCGAGAAAGATCACTGTGTTTAGGCGCAAATGCAGACCGGCAAAGCGCGCCATCGCTTCAAAGCCCTCACCCAGATCCATGGCTATGGCACCCGCGTGCTCTATCCCACATAAAATAGCTTCCTTGATTCGATGTGCATCAGGGGCAGCTTCATATATGACCCCGATCCGGACGGCTTTGTCCGGTTCTTTTTTCATAGTGAGCGTTCCGGCACATAGTCCTATGCGCAAGAGGTATTCCGGTGTGACCGGCTTACCTTTGCATACAATGCCGTTCTCACCAAACAGGATGCCTTCGCGGCGCCCGGTGCGTTTGGCGAGTAATTCGCTGCCGGCGATATGAAGCCCACTGTGGATCAGGGAATACTTCGGCAGTATCACACTGTCCTCGATCTGTGCATTTCCGCCAATAGCACATCCCTCTGAGGTAACACAGTTTTCACCAAGCCGTGCCCCACGTCCGATGAGGGTCCCATAAATGCCGCAACCCATGCCAAGGCTCACACCGTCACCTAACACCGAACAGCTGACATCGCATCCATCCGATATCACTGCGTGCTTGCCAATGACGGTATACGGACCAAGCTTGACATTTTGTCCAAGCACGGCGTCCTGTGCCACATAGACCGGTCCTTCAAATTCGATCCCTTTTTCGGTAAGCTGTTCATACGTCAAGCCGCCTATCGGCGATACATCGCACAGCTTTTTGTCTAAACACGCACATAAGGCGGCATAATAGGCGTCTAAGGTGCCAATGTCGAACCAGCTTCCTTCGGCTTCATAGGCATATAGCGCACACCGGGAAGCAAGCAATAGCGGAAACAGCTGCTTTCCAAAATCGTATACTGTATTATCCGGTATGCGGTCAAGTACGCTTTTTTTGAGGATATAGATACCGGTATTGACCGAGCCGGAAACGACCTGTGACCACGGCGGTTTTTCGGTGAAGCGTTCGATACGACCGTGTTCATCGTATAATACCACACCATATTCCAAGGGCTCCTCTGTTTTGCAGGTGACGACCGTGACATCGGCTTCTTTTTCAAGATGGAAGGCGATGGCCTTGTTCAGATCAAAATCACATACTCCATCTCCGGATAAAACCAGGATATGCTCATCGAGCCCATCATAGGCATTTTTGACAGCTCCGGCCGTGCCGAGTGGACTTTGCTCACGTACATAGTCTATATAGAGTTCTCCAAAGTGCGCCCCTAAGGCTTCGACCTGCCAGGGAAGATACATGGTGGTGACACGTGCACGACGGATACCGCACGCATTCAAACGGTCAAAAACTGTTTCCAACACGGTTTTACCGAGAAAGGGGAGCAGGGGCTTAGGGGTATCCTCTGTCAGAGGGGCAAGACGGGTGCCTTTTCCACCGGCAAGCACGATGGCCTGTTTGACTTGCTGCATCATTTTCATCCATTCTTTGAACGTATTTTGTTGCATTAGTATATGCGTGAATGAATGGTTTATGCAGATAAAAAGGATCAAAGAAACCGGATAATGCGAAGGGACTGTTGCAAAAGACCTTCGGCTTTTGAGGGGCGACCCCGTACGTGGGTACGCCCTCTTTTTTGCCGCTATATGCGACAAAAAAT
>CAZAWG010000251.1:0-2804 GCA_964488785.1 uncultured Oscillospiraceae bacterium
GAGGGCGGCTACCACGACGTTATGCTCAAAACCGCCAAGCAATAAGTGACCGAACATGAAGGTCATCTATAAGAAAAAAGACCGCTTTTTCCTTTTGGCTCTGATCGGAGCGCTGCTTGTCTGCGCATTGAATTTTTCCGCCTACCGCTCCGGCGTTTCGAATGTAGCCGCCAGTGCTCTCGGCTTTGTCGTCACGCCTTTGCAAAAGCTCACCTCCGGCATACACACACAGCTCGGCGAGACAGCACAGTATTTTCAAGGCATGGATCGCTTGCAGAAAGAAAATGCGGCATTGCGTAAAGAAATTCTACGGTTAGAGCGCGAGGTATCCGAATTAGCGCCAGCCAAAAAGGAAAACGAGATGCTTTCCGCTTTTTTGGAACTGAAGCGTGAACGCACGGACATTCAGTTCGTCTCGGCTACCGTGATCGGTCGCACTTCCTCCAATTACACCCCGGAATTCACCATCGACAAGGGCAGCCTTCATGGACTGAGGAAGAATATGCCGGTCATGGCAGAGGACAATACCCTTTTGGGTATTTTGGTGGAAGTTGGCGCAAATTATGCGCGCGGTAGGACCATCACCTCCTACGATGTTTCGGTCGGTGTGAAAAACGAGCGCACCGGACAGCCAGCTATCCTTTCGGGCAGCCTGGATTTAGAGCGTAAGGGACTGTGCGAAGCCGCTGATCTTGCAGAAGATTCGGATTGGCAGCTTGGCGATACCCTGCGCACCTCCGGCCTTGGCGGCATTTATCCATCGGGGCTGTATGTGGGGACTGTGACAGAGTTCGTCCCTAATGCACTTGCACACACCATGTCTGCCGTTATTCAGCCCTCACACAGCGTGACCGACACCGATCTTGTCATGGTCATAACCGCTGCCCAACAAATAACAGACTCCCCCGAACAGACCCCGGAAGCAGAAGGAGCGGTAAGCGAGTCTATGCAAGAATAACCACTTTTTTCGGTACCCTTTGCTCTTGTCTTGGGGTACCGAAGTTCGCTTTTCACCGTTTTCGTTTGTTTTCACGCTTTCCCAAGCAAGAAAGGAGCCTTTCTGTGTCGAAGCCTCTCATTCTGTCCCCGGCTGGTTCGCCGGAAGCCCTATACGCCGCATTGAATGCCGGAGCCGATGAGATCTATTTCGGTTTGGAGGCCTTCAACGCGCGCGGAAATGCGAAAAACTTCACAAAAGACGAAGCACGCGAAGCCTTTCGCGCCTGTCGTGCGTCCGGTGTGAAAACCAATATCACGCTCAACACGTTGGTCACCGACCGGGAATTGGCTGCTGCCGTGCAGCTTGCCTACGACGCAGCAAGCATGGGTGCAGATGCCTTTATCGTGCAGGATCTGGGACTTGCACGTGCGCTCAAAAGGGCCATTCCCTCCCTCACGCTCCATGCCAGCACCCAGTGCGCCTGTCACAGTGTCAAGGGGGCGCAAGCACTGTTGGAGGCAGGCTTTTCGCGCGTGGTGTTGGCACGGGAGCTGGATGAAAACGAGATCAGGCAGATCGTTGCCTTGGGTGCTGAAACGGAAGTGTTCGTTCACGGAGCGTTATGCGTTTGTCATTCGGGACTGTGCTTAATGAGCTCGGTCATAGGCAAAAGAAGCGGAAACCGTGGACTGTGTGCCCAACCGTGTCGGCTTCCCTATACCCTTTCCGGCGAAAAAAAGTCCGGATATCCGTTAAGCTTGAAGGACCTTTCTCTGTCGGCACACGTTCCGACCCTTTCCGCACTTGGCATCACCTCCTTAAAGTTAGAAGGGCGCATGAAGCCACCGGCGTATGTGGCTGGTGTGACCGAAATATGGAAAGAGCTTGTCAGCCAGAATCGTCCCGCCACCCCGGAGGAGAAGGCCCGTCTCGAAGCACTCTTTTCACGTCAGGGCTTCACCGATGGCTATTTCACCGGTGCCTATCGCACGGATAACCGCACTATGTACGGCGTGCGCACCGAAGAGGATAAACGCAAAAGTGAAGTGTACGCCGCCACCTCCATTCTGCCGCTTTCGAAGAAGAGAAGTGTGCGTATGACCGGCACTTTCTGCGTGGGGCAACCGCCCGTCCTCGGTCTTGCCACTACAGACGGGGAAACGGCACAGGTCGTCGTTCAAGGCGAAGCACCGGTGCAAGCCGCTGCTTCGCAGCCGATGACACAGACCCAGCTGTCCGAAGCCCTCACAAAGTTAGGAAATACGCCCTTTGGCTGTACCGATATCCGGTTGGATGTGATCGGCGATGTTTTTTTGCCCAAATCACAGCTCAATGCTCTGCGCCGCAAGGCAGTCGAAGCGTTGGAAAACAGACTGACCACTGTCACACCGCCTGCCTTTTATCCCGAAACGCTTCCGCACCCCCACGCGCAAGCGCCTCACGCGGCTTTTTCCGGTAAGCTTCGCTTGTATCCACAATCGTTACAGGGGCTTTCCAGCCTGTTGGCCCGCTATGCCGATGGAAAGAATCGCATTGAAAGCGTATGTCTGCCGCTCAAATGGTTCGATACCGATCGCGCACCCGATCTATCCCCCCTTACCGCGCGTGGACTTTCCTTTGGTGTGCGTATGCCGCGCGTGGTATTTTCCGCCGAAGAAGCCGCCGCCGAACGCGCTCTGAAAAGAGCCAAGGAGGCAGGAGCGCTCTATGCCGTTGCGGAAAATAGCGGCGATATCGCGCTCATTTCAGCCGCTGGTCTTGCAGTATACGGCGGTGCCTCGCTCAATGTGTACAATTCCATGACACTTGCTGCACTTGCCGAATGCGGTGTCAAAAATATCACCCTCTCCCCGGAATTAAACAC
>CAZAWG010000252.1:0-2789 GCA_964488785.1 uncultured Oscillospiraceae bacterium
GCAGCGAGGCCGCTTCGGGCGTGGCCGATCTGGTTTTGCTCGATTCGGATTTTTCCGGTATGCCACAGGTGGTCGCCGAGGGCAGACGTGTCATCAACAACATCGAACGCTCGGCTTCACTGTTTTTGGTCAAAAATATTTTTTCCTTCTTCATGTCGCTCATCAGCATTCTTTCGGTTTCGCTCTATCCGCTAAAGCCGGCACAGATCTCAGTCGCCTCTGCCTTTATGATCGGCATTCCCTCCTTTTTGCTGGCGCTTGAGCCGAACGAAGCCCCCATTCGCGGCAAATTCTTACGCAATGTGCTGTACCGCGCCTTTCCGGCCGGGCTTACCACCGTCATCGTGGTGGAATGGTCGCTGTTATTCGCCGCCGCCTTTGCGATCCCACCCGATAAGGCCTCGTGTGTCGCCTTTTTCCTGTATGCCTTTGCGGCGTATCTCATGCTGTACCGTGTATGCAAGCCCATGACACTGTGGCATGGGGCGCTGTTTGGCACGATGGGTGTGGCGTTTCTTGTAGCCGTCCGGCTGATCCCCGATTGGTTCCATCTGGTGCCGTTAGATTTCGGCTGTACACTGCTTCTTGCGACACTACTCATTTTAGCCATACCGGTAGACCGCGCTTGTACACGCATCTTTGGCGTGTTGGATAAGCTATGGAAAAAGCTCGTTCAGAAAACGAATGAATATAAACAGAAATTTGAAAGCTGGAGTACCCACGCCGACCGATAGGCGTATCTCTCCCAAATAAAAAAAGATAAAAAAGAAAGGAAAGCATCATGTACCTCTCGACCTCTCTCGAACCCTTTTTCAAGCACTTTTCCCCCAAGGAAGCCGTTTCCATGTTAAAGCAAGCCGGCTTTACCGCACTTGACTATTCCTTTTTCGATTATCCGACCCATGCGCCGGACATGGAGGCTTTTTACCGAGATATCCGCGCTCATGCGGAAAACAACGGGATCCTGTTTAATCAGGCGCACGCACCGTTCCCTTCCAGCCGCGGTGTGCCGGAGCAGGATGCCGATATCTTCCGGAATATCGTGCGCTGTATGAAATATGCCTCTCTTTTAGGCATTCCGCGCATTGTGGTCCATCCCGTCCAGCATCTGACCTATGCCAATCCCGGCGTGCCGGAAAAGCTGTTTGAAATGAATCTTGAATTCTATAACCGCTTAAAGCCGTATTGCGAGGAATATGGCATTCAGGTCGCTTTGGAAAATATGTGGCAGGGAAAAACGCTTGTCGGACGAAGTGATATGCGCATCACTCCCTCGACCTGCTCGGCTCCGGCAGAATTCATCCGCTATCTGGATGCGCTCGATTCCCCCTGCTTTACCGCCTGCCTGGATTTAGGGCATACCATGCTGGTGCATGAGGATACCAGCGACTTTATCCGGGCATTGGGGCATGACCGCTTAAAGGCACTCCATGTGCATGACACCGATGGAGCGCGTGACCTGCATACGCTTCCTTATTATGGCGGTATGGGCTATTGGGATCGTATTGCAAAGGCACTGGCCGATATCGATTATACCGGAGATGTGACCTATGAAAGTGAGAATTTCCTCTCTCCTCTGCCGGCAGAGCTGTATCCGGCAGGCGCACGCTTTATGGTCGAGGTTGGAAACCAGCTCATCGCCATGATCGAAGAAAATAAAAGAAAAAATAATGCATAAGCGCGTTCCAAATGCAAAGCCTAAACCGTAAAAAGAACCAAAGGAGTGGATTCCCCTGTGTACGGCGCTCGCCTGTCAAACCGATGATTTTTATTTCGGAAGAAATTTAGATTATGAGTTTTCCTATGGTGAAAAGGTCGTTTTGACCCCTCGCCACTACCCCTTTTTGTTCCGAAAGGCCGGAAGCATGAAGGAGCATTATGCCTTTTTGGGCATGGCGCACATAGCCGATGGCTATCCGTTGTATTACGATGCCGTCAACGAAAAGGGACTATGTGTTGCCGGATTAAATTTTGTGGGAAATGCCTTTTATCCGGAACCAACGGAACAGTCCTCTCACGCCGTTTTAGCGCCCTTTGAATTCATCCCCTATCTTCTCGGAAAATGCGCAAGCGTAGCCGAAGCACGTGCGCTTCTTTCGAATATGACACTTGCCAATATCCCCTTTTCCGACACATTTCCCCCTTCGCCGCTTCACTATATGCTTGCCGATGCGACCGAATGCATCGTCATCGAGCCGGTAAGGGAGGGGCTGATGGTCTATGAGAATCCGGTCGGTGTTCTCACCAACAATCCCCCCTTTCCCATGCAGCAGCTCAATCTGTCCAATTACACCGCCCTCTCGCGCAAACAGCCGGTATCCTCCTTTGCGGAGGGCTTTTCTCCCACGCTATACAGTCGCGGCATGGGTGCGATCGGACTTCCGGGGGATGTGTCGAGTATGTCGCGCTTTGTGCGAGCCGCCTTTGCGAAAATGAATTCCGTTTGCGAAGCCGGGGAAAAGGAGAGCGTCAACCAGTTTTTCCATCTGTTGGGCTGTGTCGAGCAGGTGCGCGGAATGTGCGAGGTCGCGCCCGGACAATATGAGATCACCATCTATTCGTCCTGCATGAATGCTTCAAAGGGAACATACTATTATACGACCTACGAGGATCGGCAGCTCCGGTGCGCTTCCCTTATGGAAGCACCGACTGTGCTGGAGGGTGAGAGCTTAGCGATAAAGGCAGAGCTGTAGGTCGTCTTTCGGATAACCAAAAGGAGCTGTAGCAAATTGCTGCAGCTCCTCAGACTGTTGCAAAAGTCCTTCGGCTTTTGTGGGGCGACCCCCATA
>CAZAWG010000253.1:0-2768 GCA_964488785.1 uncultured Oscillospiraceae bacterium
ACATCGTGATAGGCCGGGCGTGGGTCCTCCGCCAAAACGGCGATGGCACTTTGGCGTTTTTCCGGTGGCAGAAGGTCTAACAGGTCTTTGGGAAAATCGACCGAAAGACGGTAATCGCCAATGCTACCGGCAAAACCGGCAGAAGCCTTCGGATGACTGTCGGTGTAGGGCAGATAGGGCTTGATATCGTAGATCGGTGTGTTGTCGCGCAGATCGGCTCCCAACACCGTAAGCACCGGACCATCTTTTGTTATTTCCACCTTTTGCAGTCGCACCGAAGATAGCCCAATGGGATTGGGACGAAAAGGCGAACGTGTGGCGAAAACGCCCATAGTGCGTTTTCCAACCAGCTTAGGCGGCGTGACGGTGGCTGACCAGCTTTGCCGTTCGGTCCCCTCAAACGCCCAGAGCAGCCAGATGTAGTCGTAGCCCTCCATGCCGCGCACGGCGTCCGGACTTCGGTATTCCGGCTCAAATATAATGTGCCCAACGACCTCTTCCACGATCCCGCTTTGGCGCGGAATACCGAATTTTTCCGGGAAATCGGTGTGAATATGGGCAATGACCTTTAATTCGTTCATGACGGTTTCCTTTTATACAGGTTTATTTATGATTGTTGTGTGAAAGCCTTTCGCGATATTTGCGCGGCGAAAGACCGGTCTGTTTTTTGAAAAAGCGGCTGAAATAGGCAGGACTGTCGAAGCCAAGCACTTCGGAAATATAGGTGAAGGAAGCATTTTCACTGTCGATCATTCGCTTTGCGGCATCTAACTTCAACTCCATGCGGTAATCGGTGGGCGTTTTTCCGTCATATTCCTTTTTTTCGGACGCTTCACGCAATAAATAGGTGTTGACATCTGAAATCAAAAAAGGCGAAGAGCCTAACAAAAGGCGTTCTTCTTCGCAAAACACACGGAATTCCACTAAATATGCATCCGGTCAGAAAAGGAATAATAGTGCGGTTCCATGCGCTTGCCCCCTGAAAACGGAATCGGTCAGCATGGAAAGTATAGCATATTTTACCGGGACTGTCAAGAGCGGTTGAGCGAAAAGTGCAAGAAGTCTGCTCGAAAAGGCTATGGCTTTTTGGTGGGATTTGGCTATAATGATGTAGGAAAAAGCAGAACAGGCAAAATGCGAAAAAAGGAGAGCAGTATGAATCCCGTCAAGAACAACTGCTTTCTGATCCGGTATAACATGGAAAACGGTGGTGTTGCCTCCATTGTAAATGCAAGCGATAAAGATAAAATGAACTGGGTACATGAGAACTGCACCTGGGGACGTATCAAGGATGCAAGGGTCGTTTCGGTCACTCAAGAGGAAAGCGGCCTCTGTGCTGTGTATGAAACGCTGTATTTTCGTGTCACCGTCCACCGTTCTGCCCATGACACACTCTATCGAGAGACATATACCTTCGAAAACCGTCTGCCGTCGGAAGTATTCGTGCCGCGTGGGGGAGAGGGAAACGATCACACGCTTTTATGTGCAGATACCGCTTGCAGAAGTGATCGACAGGCGTGTAAGGTTTATTCTTGAAAAGCAGCAATTCCATGAGACGGGCGCGGCACTTGACGGGGCGTTCTTAATTTATGACAATGAGGATAAATGTCCGGTGTTCGATTATCTGTACAACGATCTTAATGCCTGCCGTGAGCGGCTGGTGATGGGACTTTTGGTCGCAAAGTATCTGCAATACAAAAAATGAGCAGGATGGCTTCTTATACCATATGATTAAATTCTTTGGTGCTTTGGCGGATGGAAAGCCGGATAAAGACTGTATTTGCTTTAAGTGAAAAAAAGGGGAGCTTGAATCGTGAAAAAGAAGCTTTTTGTCCGGAAAAGCATGGTGGAGGGAAGAATATTTCCGCTTATTCTGCAATTCTGCCTTCCGCTCATTGCCGCAAATCTCTTACAGGTCGCCTTTAATATGGCGGATACTGTGGTGGTGGGGCTGTCCTCCGAGCCGGATGCCGTGGGCGCGGTGGGAACGACAAGCTCGTTTATCAATCTTGTCGTGAACCTTTTTATCGGGTGCAGTGTGGGTGCAAAGGTGTGCTGTGCCCATGCCTTAGGGCTGGGAGAGCATGAGCGTGTTTCGGAAACGGTGCATACATCGGTCGTCATGAGCATTTTGTTCGGTATTCTATGCGCCCTTGTCGGCGTAGGGGTCAGCCGTCCCGTGCTTGTATTCGTGGGGGTGTAAGGACGGCTGTTGGAACTGGCACTCCTCTACACACGCATCTATTTTGTGGGAGCTGTGTTTGTATCGATGCAAAGACCCATTGTTTGCGCTGTATGGCATTCATAAAGCCGGAGAGGAAACATTGGAACGTATTGCCTAAGAGGCGGCACGAACACGAATGCTGTGGATGTTCATCCCTTATCTGCTTTTAGGCTTTATGGAGGAGGGAGCCGGGGTCATGCAAGGGCTGGGATATACGGTCAAGGCAGCAGGGACATCGCTTGTTGGCTCATGTGTGTTTCGCGTGGTGTGGTTACTTGTGGTGTTTCCGCAGTATCCGACTCTTAGCTGTATCTTTTTCTCCTTTCCTATCTCCTGGTTTTTCACGGAAATGGCACATTTTATCCTTTCGGAGCGTACACTGCGCGGTGAAGAGCGGAAATGAATTCATTGAAAGCAAAATGTGCGCAGAAGCCTCACCGCAACCGCAGAAGCCACGCTGCAAGTTTAGTCTAAAAGGCAAAGCACGTTACCGCGTGTTCTTTGTCCGCCATGCGCCCAATGGGGCTTATGGCTCAGTGGGGAA
>CAZAWG010000254.1:0-2744 GCA_964488785.1 uncultured Oscillospiraceae bacterium
GAGTTCTTCGGGGGTTACGTCGAAAATTGTGGATGCCATGATAATTACTCCTTTATATAATTAAATTGAAAGCTGTAAAATGTTGCCTACCGCGCCAATAAGCTGGAGCTGCCGCGATCAAGCGCGACAATACCGGTGCGGCAAAGCTCGATGATGCCAAAGGGCTTCATGAGCTGTACAAAGGCATCGATCTTGCTCGGTTCGCCGGTCACCTCAATGCATAAGGCATCAACGGCGTAGTCAATGATCTTGCAGCGGAAAATGTCCACGACCGACATGATCTCCTGTCGATTCTCCGCACTGTTCTTGACCTTGAGCAGCATCAATTCCCGGTCGATCGATGTGCCTTTTTCCAGAACCTCGACCTTTTTTACATTGAAAAGCTTGCGAAGCTGGTTGATCATCTGGTCGCGCGCATACCCATCTCCACTCATGGTGATGGTAATGCGGCTGTATTCGGGCGATTCTGTCTCACCAACCGTTAAAGCATCGATGTTGAAGCCGCGGCGCGTAAACATACTCGTCACGCGCGTCAGTACACCGAATTTGTTCTCAACGTATACCGCGATGACAAATTTCGAATCCTGCTTTTCTGTCTGCTGTGCGTTGCTCATGCTTACGCCTCCATTTCCGTGATGATGTCGTCAATGCTTCCACCCGGCGGGAGCATCGGAAGTACAAATTCGTCCGGATCGATCTTGCAGTCGATCAGACACGGCTCGCTCGAAGCATACGCTTCCTTGAATACCTTCTCAAAGGCTTCCGGTGTGTCCACACGATATCCTTTTGCTCCAAAGGCATCCGCAAGCTTGACAAAATCGGTCTTGCGGTCAAGGGTCGTGTTCGAATAATGCCGGTTAAAGAATAACGTCTGCCATTGGCGTACCATGCCAAGCACACCGTTGTTGAAAATAACGATCACTAACGGAACGCCGGTCGAAACCGCAGTCGCTAATTCATTCAGATTCATGCCAAAGCTTCCGTCACCCGTGAGGAGTACCGTCTTGCAGCGCGAACCAATGCTTGCTCCGATGGCAGCACCCAAGCCAAAGCCCATCGTGCCTAAACCACCGCTGGATACCATCTTGCGCGGCTTGCGAAAATCGCAGTATTGTGCCGCCCACATCTGATGCTGTCCTACGTCTGTGGCAATGACCGTCTCAGGCTCGGTATTCTGATTGATGATATCGATGACGCGCTTGGGCGTGAGCTTGTCCGTTTGGATGTAGCTCTCGTTTTCCTTGGCACGAAGCGCTGTGACAAGCGCATCCCATGCCGGATGTACTGCATTCGGAACGGCTTCCGCTATGCGCCGGAAGGAGTCTACGATATCGCCGCATACCCCGACGGTCGCCGGAATGTTCTTGTTCAATTCCGAAAAATCCAAATCTAAATGGATGATCTTTGCATTTTTGGCGTAACGCGCCTTGTTGCCGGTCGCACGGTCGGAAAAGCGCACACCCACAGCCAAGATCACATCCGCTTCATCCTGCGCCACCGAGGAAGCATAATGCCCATGCATTCCCTGCATTCCCAAAAAGCGGCGATTGGCAGTCGGAACAGCGGATAAGCCCATAAACGAGCAGCCGATAAAAGCATCGATCTTGTCGGCTAAGGCGCAAATATCGTCTGCCATGCCGGCTCCTGCTACACCGCCGCCAATGTATATGTACGGTTGGCTGCTCCCCTTTAAGACTTCAACCGCGCGGTCAATGTCGCTCTGTGAAGCAAGCTTGTTCGGAAACGGCGGAACAACGTCCTGCTTGTCGTATTCGCCAAGACCGATCTGTACGTCCTTCGGAATATCGATAAGCACCGGACCCGGACGACCGGATTTGGCAATGCGGAACGCCTCGCGGATAACATCCGCTAACTGATCGGGGCTCTGGACAAAATAGTTGTGCTTGGTGATCGGAAGTGTCACACCGGTGATATCGATCTCCTGGAAGCTGTCGCGTCCGATCAGATCACACGGCACATTTCCGGTGATGGCGACCATCGGTACCGAATCGAGCATAGCGGTTGCGATACCGGTCACAAGATTGGTAGCACCCGGACCGGAGGTGGCGATGACCACGCCAACACGTCCGGTCGCTCTGGAATAGCCGTCGGCGGCGTGTGCCGCGCCCTGTTCGTGAGCGGCAAGCACATGGTGCAGTCGGTCGCTGTTTTTATAAAGCTCATCATATATGTTGACTACCTGCCCACCGGGATAGCCGAACACGGTGTCGACGCCTTGCTCGATGAGCGTCTCAACAAGAATTTGTGCGCCTGTCATTTTCATAGGGTCTTTCTCCTTATGCTTGTTGCGTTTGCTTATTTCTGTGCGGCATACATACGGTTGAGTGCGCATACCAACGCTTTGATGGAGGAAACAATGATATCCTCATCCACGCCTGCGCCCCAGAACACCTTGCCCTCGGAGGTCTTTACCGAAACATAGGAAGCGGCTCGCGATTTGGAGCTGTCCTCGATGGCGTGTTCGGAATACGTTTCCAACGTGTAAATGTCACCGATAACCTCTTTAATGGCTACGCTGACGGCATCCAGACGTCCGTTTCCGACCGCATTTACCTTGTGAAGCTTGCCGTCGAAGAGCACCTCGACCTCGGCGGTAATGCCGTTCTCCTGACGATAGTGTGCCGACGGAACAGCCAAACGTCCGCTCACGCCGATGTAATCGCGCATGAAAATGTCGTATACCTCGCTCGGAGACAGCTCCTTGTGTGCGTGATCCGACACGC
>CAZAWG010000255.1:0-2741 GCA_964488785.1 uncultured Oscillospiraceae bacterium
CCTTCTGTGTAGAAGTGCCCGGCTTTGTCGTACCCGTTATTCCGGATGTCTGTGATTTATCTACACTCGTTGAAGACTTATTCGAACCGGTCGCAGCTGGTGCAACGCTGTTCGGTTGGGAAGTCGAAGGTGTGTTTGCTTTAGGCTCTTTCGCTTCGTCTTTGGAATTCGACGGATCGGTGCGGTCGGTCTTCTTGTTATCCTTCGCCGCTGGTTCTTTTTGAGTTGTTTTGTCCGCAGACGGTGTTTTTTCAGTCGTTTCCGTCTTCCCTACATCGGTCTTAGAGGAAGCAGACGTCTGTTGCTGTGTGCCGCTTTGCCCGCTCTGACCGTTGTTATTTTCGTTTGAAGGAGTCGATAAATCCTCATTTTTCGTTTCAGGAGGTGTCTCCGTCTTATTGTTCTCCGGTGTGCTGTTATCTTCGGACGGACTACTCACCACATCTGTGGCATTGTCGTTATCCGTCGAAGAGGAAGCACCCTCTCCGGTCAGGCGGTTATAAAGAAGGGCTGCGATCTCTTCCTCCGTCAGCTCGCCACTGTTGATCTTCGCAAAATCCTCATCGGTCATTTCCATACCGCTTTGTGAGAGCGCATCCTTCGTCGCGCTGTTATTTTGCTCCAACATCTCACCAATGGTTTCGGAGTTGGTCGTCAAGCCTTTATACAGAGCCTTGATAGTATTGCGGTTTATAAACAGAATGACAAGTGCGGCAACCAGAAGAAAAAGCAATAAAACAAGGATGATCCTACCTCGGCACATACGCGTGCCCTTTTCTTTCATATTTGGCCTCCTTTGTTGGTCGTGTCACCAGGTCACATAGGCAGAATGCGACCAGACACTTATACAAGTATTATTATACCTTTTGAAAGTTTTTTTGTCAATACTTTTTTGCACAGAAAACGGATTTTTTTCAAAAAAATGTGTTGCCTGATCTCTGACCTCTATTCATAAGACGCTCTGTGCCAACAATAGTTTCCCTAATACCGCAGACTTAAGGTTTTCTTAATAAACAAAGCGTACCCGTCTGACCTTCCGGCAAGACGGGTAAAAAACTCTTCCTTATTATATATAGATAATTACGGCAAATATTGGTACGCTACACGAGCGTGTCCATCCTCTGCCTGACCGGGGCATTTCAAATAGATCACGCCGCAATATTCGAAGCCCTGTTTTTCGAGCATTTTGCGCATGGGGATATTTCCCTCATGGGTATCAATGCGAATACCGCCGGTAAAACCATCTGCAAGTGTCTTTTGCTTGGCAAAGGACATGATCTCTGCCGTCAAGCTCATTTTGTGCGTCCCTGTTCTGTGTGAAGCGCGAAACGCCGGCGCGACAGTGATACGGTGAATTGCGGCATACGGCTGTTCCGGGTCATTTCGCCACGCCCCTTCGATGTTCTCATAGGACGCCTCCGGGCGCTCCATGAGCATAAAGGTCCCGGCGATATGCCCATCTAAGACCACCACATAGCTTTCCCCTGCCTCGATATCACGCCGGATATCCTCTTCAAAGGGGTATCCGTTCTGCCATTGATCGATACCCAGCGTCGCCATGGTTTCGCGCGCTTGCGCAAACAGCTGCATGACCTCTGCAAGATCAATAAGCGATGTTTTCCGAACAGCCAATGATGCCATTTATTCTCCTCCTTTATATGCAGACTAATCGTCAGCCAATGCGTATTTTTGTAAAAACATTTCATAATGCTCCTTGAAGGAAGCATCGTCCTTTTTGATATGCCCCAGGTATTCATGCATATCCAGACTATGATGTGCTATTTCGATAATACAGCCTGCGATATTGGAGCAATGGTCGGAAATGCGCTCCAGATTAGTCAACAGGTCAGACAGCACAAACCCCAGCTCGATGGTGCATTCGCTCTTTTGCAGACGCTCGATATGCTTGACCTTGATGCGTGCCTTCAAGCTGTCCACCACCTGCTCTAACGGTTCAACAAGTGCGGCACTTTCCATATTATCCTCCGCAAGAGCCGACACCGTCAAGCGGATGATCTCGCGCTCGGCATCGCAAATAATTTGCAGCTCCTTACGTGCATTTTCCGAAAAAACCATTTCCTTATCGCGCATTTCTTCCATGGATTCGGCGATATTGACCGCATGGTCAGACAGACGCTCCAGGTCGCCGATGATATGCAGCAGCTTTGAGACTTCCAGACTGTCGTGGTCGGTCAGGCTACAGCCGCTGATCTTGACAAGATAGGTCCCTAACTTATCCTCATACATATCGCCGCGCGCTTCAGCCTCCCTTACCGCCTTTCCGGCAACTTCGGAATAGCCGTCACGCATAAGGTCAAAGGCGGCATACAGTGCTTCGGCAGCATCCTGTGCCATCTGCTTTTCGACGTCCTTCGAACGACCGATAGCCACCGGCGGCGTAACGAGCAGACGTTCGTCCAACAGCTCATCCTTTTCCTTTTTATCATTCTCCGGCACGGTCAGACAGGCAAGCTTTTCCAAAAATTTGGTAAACGGCATAAGCATAGCCAATGCGATCAGCTTAAATACCGTGTGAATAATGGCAATGCTGAGTGCCGAGGCCGATTCCGACAGTTGGTCGATGGGAACAAGTGTCCGCACCACATAAAACACGGCAAGCAAAATGCAGGCAGCGATCACGTTGAAGTACAAATGGATAAAGGCGGCGCGTTTCGCGTTTTTATTTGCACCCACCGAGGAGATCAATGCGCTGACACAGGTGCCGATGTTCTGACCCATGA
>CAZAWG010000256.1:0-2714 GCA_964488785.1 uncultured Oscillospiraceae bacterium
GTGGTGTAGCGCAGACGGCGATAGGTGTGAAGATCCTTCTTTTTTATGTAGTCCCACAGCGCATCCGCTTTTTTGTAATTCTCCTCGGTTTTGGATTTGTAGAGAAAAATCGAGGAAATGCATACCATGAGTGCCATTTCATGAAGCATATAGGAATACAGGCGCTTGCTCTGCTTTTTGATTTCATTTAAGTCGTGACAGTCAAGCATTAGGCGCGTGACAAGCAGCTGTTGATCGATACGTTTGATGACGTTTGCTTCCGTGACCGATTGATCGGCGCGACCGATGAAATACAGGTATAAGTCCAGATTCATGTAATAGATGGTCTTGACAAACGGAAACGGCTGATACATATATAAATTGTCTACATAGAAGGTATGCTTAGGGAGCGTGATGCCGCAATCGCGCAGGAATTCTGTGCGGTAAATGACCGAATGCATCATCAGATACTGGGTGACCAAAAAGCGGTGGGTGTCGTCCCAGTGTATCACCTTTTCCTCCGGAAATACATTGTTGTATTTCATGACCTTGCGCTTAGAGCCGTCCCAATGGTCATACACATAGTTGCAGACATACATATCCACGCTTGTTCCATTCTCCGTATGCTCCCGCATACGAGTAAGCAAGGTGTTCAATGCGGTCTTATCCAACCGGTCGTCCGAATCCACGACCTTGTAGTAGCGGCCGTTCGCGTGGCGCAGTCCCTGATTGACTCCTTCGCCGTGACCGCCGTTTTCCTGATGAATGACGCGAATTTTGTCCGGATAGCGTGCGGCATAATCATCAGCGATGGTGCCGGTAGTGTCGGTGGATCCATCGTCAATGAGAAGGATCTCGGTGTCCTCGCCTGCCTCCAACAGAGAATCGATGCAGTTGTGCATATATTCGGCGGAATTGTAGCAGGGGATAGCAAAGGTAATGAGTGGTGTTGACAAAAAAGGCACTCCTTTTATGCGTATTTGGAAAAGCTACAGCCCACAGCGAATGAGGGCACTGTTGAGCGAATCGATGACCTTTTCGCTTTCATAGGGGTTGTCCGGCACAGCAAGCTTTTTGTATTTTGGCTTTTCGGAAAGATAATCGGTGAGCTCCTTTTTCATTTCCTCATAGGTGAAATAGGCGCCGATTACACAGACGGAAATATCGCCGGCTTCCACCGTCACGCCATCCAGATCGGCCAGCTCCGCTTCGGCATCCTTGTCGGACAATACCGCAAGCACGGAGAGGGATTTTTCGATCTGCTCAAAATCCGCATCCTCGCTCAAATACATATCAGCTGTGTCGCGCACCTCATCGATGAACCAGGCGGCAAGCCCGGCCGGAGATTCGGCGTGCGCTACTGTGATCATTTCCTCGACATCGCTTTGGGCGTTTATGATCGCATAAACCATGCTTATTTCGCTTCCGGTGCATCGTAGAAGCCATAGGTCTGATATACGCCGCGCGGCTCTGCACACCAGACGATTGCGTTCTCAATGACACGCTGAACGTTCTTGTCGTAATAGGTCGGGAAGGTCTCATGACCCGGACGGAAATAGAAGATACGTCCGTTTCCGCGTGTGAAGGTCACACCGCTGCGGAACACCTCGCCGCCGGAGAACCAGCTGGTAAAGACCACTTCATCGGGCTTGGCAATATCAAAATGCTCGCCATACGTCTCCTCATGCGGAAGCTCGAAATATTCCGGAAGTCCTGCCGCGATGGGGTGGGAGGGAGCGGTGATCCAGATACGTTCCTTGTCGCCCGTCTCGCGCCATTTCAAGTTACAGCCGGTACCGTTGAGCTTCTGGAAGATTTTCGAGAAATGACCGGAGTGCAGAGCGATCAGTCCCATGCCCTGTAAAACACGCTGATATACGCGCTCTACCACAGCATCCTCTACCAAATGGTGTGCGCAGTGTCCCCACCATAAAAGCACATCCGTGTCGTTCAAGACCTCCTCGGTCAAACCATGCTCCGGCATTTTTAAGGTAGCCGTGCGCACGGTAAAGCGACCATCTGCCTCCAAAAAATCCTTGATTGCCATATGCATACCGTTCGGATAAACGGCCTTGACATTTTCATGCTCGACCTCATGAATGAATTCGTTATAAATCGTGACCTTGATCATAGCATATTTCCTCACTTTCAAATGATAAATGCAGAAGAAATCGGGTACATATTCTTCATCTATCATTATAATACATAATGCCGGGCAATATGTTACGAATCTGTTACTTCTTGTGCATACAGGCAAAAAGAAAAACAGCTATCCACCGTGTGGATAGCTGTAATGAGAGCGATGAGATATTATTCTGCACCAAACAGATCGCCAACATCGACAAGGACGTCGCTGGCAACAAGGATATCCTCATTCGAAGAAAGAACCGTGATTTCTGCAAGCGGTGCTTCGTATACCTTTTTCATTTCATTTCCCCCTATAATTTTATTATATGTTACGCTATGTATCTTACAGATATATCCTATCACAAATAGATCGATTTGTCAATACCTTTTTTTGTTTAAAAGGCTAAAAAACGAAAAAAAATGTAAATTTGTATCCATGGCGCACTATCGTTCTGCCTTATTTAACGAAACGACCTCACATACTGTCAATACACCGTCAGTCACATGAAACCGGATATCAAAGCCTGCAAAGGCCACACCATACCTTCTGCCATCATCGTGATAGGCCGGGCGTGGGTCCTCCGCCAAAACGGCGATGGCACTTTGGC
>CAZAWG010000257.1:0-2707 GCA_964488785.1 uncultured Oscillospiraceae bacterium
GGATGGCGCAGAGGAGGAGCTGACAAGCAGCTGCTATGAGCTGGCACGTGAGCTGTACGGCGATCCCCTGCCTGAACTCGTGGAGAACCGCTTGAAGCGTGAGCTGACGCCGATCATCGATCATGGCTTTGCCGTTTTATATGTCATTGCCCGGCGTTTGATCAAATACAGCGAACAGAATGGATATTTGGTCGGTTCGCGTGGGTCAGTCGGCTCGTCGTTTGTGGCGACCATGGCCGGTATTTCAGAGGTCAACCCACTGGTTCCCCATTACCGTTGTCCCAAATGCAAGCATTGCGAATTCTTCACCGACGGCTCGGTCGGAAGCGGCTTCGACCTGCCGCCCAAGGACTGCCCGGATTGCGGTGCGGCTATGGTCGGCGATGGGCACGACATCCCATTTGAGACATTCCTCGGCTTCAAGGGCGATAAATCCCCGGATATCGATCTGAACTTTTCCGGAGATGTACAGGGCAAGGTCCATAAATACACCGAGGTTTTGTTTGGTGCGGAAAACGTGTTCCGCGCCGGAACGCTTGGCACCTTAGCCGACAAAAATGCCTACGGCTACGTCAAACGCTACTTGGAGGAACGGGGGCTTACCGTCAACAAGGCTGAGGAACAGCGTCTGGCTGACGGCTGCACCGGCGTGAAAAAAAGCACCGGTCAGCATCCGGGCGGCATCGTCGTTATCCCCAAGGAATACGATGTGTACGACTTCACCCCTGTCCAACACCCGGCGGATGACCCCAAAAGTGATATCGTTACCACCCACTTTGCCTTCAAATTTCTGCATGATACCATTTTAAAGCTTGACCTGCTCGGACACGATGTGCCGACCAAATACAAGATGATGGAGAAGTTCTCCGGACTCAGCGTGCTTGACCTTCCCATGAACGACCCGGAGGTCATGGAGCTGTTCATTTCCACTAAATCCATCGGCGTTGAGCCGGAGGATATCGACAGCGAGGTCGCCACCTTCGGACTTCCCGAATTCGGCACGAAATTCGTCCGTCAGATGATCGTGGAATCTAAGCCGAAAAACTTCACCGACCTGTTGCAGATCTCCGGTCTGTCGCATGGTACGGATGTTTGGCTCGGCAACGCCCAGGAGCTTATCCACAATGGCACCTGTACCATTTCCGAGGTCATCGGAACACGCGATTCCATCATGACCTACCTCATCCACAAGGGGCTTGACCCGTCGCTTGCCTTTAACATCATGGAGATCACCCGTAAAGGCAAAGCGCGTTCCAAGCTGACGCCCGAAATGGTGGAAGAAATGAAAAAGCACGATGTGCCCGACTGGTACATCGACAGCTGCTTCAAGATCAAATATATGTTTCCGAAAGCCCATGCGGTCGCCTACGATATGTCGGCACTGCGCTTAGGCTGGTTCAAGGTGCATATGCCGCAGGTATTCTATGCCGCCTTTTTATCGGTCGCACCCGGCGGCTTTGATGCCGATATCGTCACACGCGGCAAGGACCACATCAAAGCAGTGCTTCGCGAGATCGAAGCCAAGGGAAAGGAAGCCACACAGAAGGAGACCGATATGGTCGCCACGCTTCAGCTGTGCAACGAAGCCTGCGCACGCGGCTTTGTGTTCCTTCGCCCAGATATCAAAAAATCCCATAGCTTCCACTTTTTGCCGGAGGGCGAGACAGGCATCCGCTGTCCGTTTTCCTCCATGGGGGGACTTGGCGAGGCGGCCGCCGAAAGCCTGTACAACGCCTGCCAGGGCGAAGAGATACTGTCCGTGGAGGATCTTCGTACCCGTTCGCAGGTATCCAAGGCCGTTATCGAAATATTACGCAAAAACGGCGTTTTGGATGATCTAAGCGAAACCAATCAGTTGACCATGTTTTGATCCATAGGGAGGGATGTCTGTGACAGTCATTGAACTGTTTGACCGTTCGCCGCTTCAAAATCTATCCGGGGCGCTGCCCTATGAAGCAGACCATGTGATACTGATCGGTACGAACCAAAAGCATATGGAAGCGTGCGCTCCGACCTACCGTCAGATTTTAGAACGCTTTCATCCGACTGTGCGCTTAGAGCTGGTCTTTTTGCCTAAATACGGCATCGTCGAAGCGGTGGATACCTTTGTGCGTATCGCGAAAGCCGAGTCCCCGGTCGTGTTTGATATTTCCGGCGGAAACGATTATTTGCTAAGCGCCGCCGGGATCGCCTATGAGCGCCTTCATACCGAAGGGATAGAGGTCTATCTGTCGCACATCAGTGTACGCTCCGGCAAAACGGCAGGACTGCAAAAGCCCCTGCCGCCGCACCGGGATATCCGAAAAATGAGCCTTTCCTGCGATGAGGTCATTGCACTTCACGGTGGTGCGATCATCTATGCCAACCAGAAAAAGAACGGCACGGTAGCCTGGGATTTTTCCGAACACGATTTTGGTGCAGACGTTCTGCAGCTCTGGCAGGTCTGCCGCACCGATTGCCGCGCCTGGAACCGGATGTGCGCCCTGCTCGGCGAGCTGGAAGCCGTGTGTGACGAGCGGCAAAGCACTATGCAACGGGTGCCGCAGACAGTCACGCTGTCCTATGACACCTTGCGTCAAAAAGGAAAAACGCAGACTGCCGCTTCGGTTCTCCCCTTTCTGGAACAATTTTCCGCAATGGGCGTGTTAAAAAGTCTGCAAAATACACCGGATACGCTGTCGTATACCTACAAAAGCGCACAAATACC
>CAZAWG010000258.1:0-2691 GCA_964488785.1 uncultured Oscillospiraceae bacterium
GGCATCTCCCAGCGTGACCGGTATCTTCAAAAGACGCTGAAATTCCTTGATACGCCGCCTGTTCGAGGGTCTCGGTTCGTGCCGCATTGTTGGCGGTCGAGTAGAAATGCTCGGCTCCCTTGGCGGCCGTGACCAAATGAAACACGGCATCGTAGCTGTCACGAAGCACCACTTCGCTTGAATTGACCGTCTGTGCGGCTGCTGTAAATTCTTCTGCTGTCATGTAGGCTTTGTTATCAAGGGCGCCGCGGTCGCAGACGATGAGTATCTTGTCCGCTTTCATTGTTTGTGCCGCTTTTTCAAAAACGCTTTCCTTTTTAAGTTGCAGCTGCAATTGCAGTGTCTGGTATTCTGCGTTGGTGCCGCACGTCCAGGGGGCAACGCCTCCGGTGATCAGCTCAGTTGCTGTTTCCGAAATAAATAAAACGGTATATCCGGATTTGGAAAAGGCATCCTGTATACGTCGCAGAGCCGTTGTTTTCCCGGCACAGGGGCCACCGGTGATGACGATCTTTGTGATATCCATTTTTGCTCCTTTTCTGTGCAAAACAGGGATGCAATAGTGCTTGCATCCCTGTAAAAATACTAAAATTTGGCGATCTTTTCCAGAATTCCTTCCACATCCTTGGGTGTCGCTTTGCGCGGATTGGTAGCTGTGCAGGCATCCGCAAGGGCACTTTCAATGATGAAATCCTTGGCCTTTTCATATTGCGAGCGTGTCACACCGGCATCTCCCAGCGTGACCGGTATCTTCAAAAGACGCTGAAATTCCTTGATACGCTGGATCATATTGCGCACACCGATGTCCGGGCTGTTTGCAGGATATCCCAGACGGCGTGCTAACATCTCCAATTTGTCGGCTGTCTTGCAGTCGTTTTTTACACAGAATTTGATATCCAGCTCGGCGTTGTAGTACAGCACATGGGGCAAAAGCATGGCATTGGCGCGTCCGTGCGGAATGTGGAATTGCGCGCCGAGCGCGTGTGCGATACCGTGGTTTATGCCAAGGCTCACCTCGTTGAAGGCGATACCGGCAAGGCAGGAAGCGGTGTGCATTTTATCCCGTGCTTCGAGATCATTCCCGTTTTTGTACACGGCAACAAGATTTTCGGCTACCAATTCGACCGCCTTTTCGGCAAGTGCATCGGAAAAATCATTTGCTTCGGTGGAAATATAAGCTTCCAGTGCATGGGTAAGCACATCAAAGCCGGTATCTGCTGTGATGGCAGGCGGCACGCTCTTGACAAGCTCGGCATCCAAAACAGCCATTTCCGGCAGCATACTTTCGTCCACGAGCGGCAGCTTTTTCCCGGCGGCTGTATCCGAAATGACCGAAAACTGGGTGACCTCGGAGCCGGTTCCACTGGTGGTAGGGATGGCGACGAGCTTTATGTTTTTGCCGTAATGCTCACGAATGATCATGAGGGTGGATTTTGCCGCATCGATGGCACTTCCGCCGCCGAGCGCGAATACCGTGTCCGCATTCACGTCCATGACGAACTTGACTGCCTTAGAGATTAGCTCCACCGGCGGATCGGGCTTGACATCCGAGAAGATAGCAATGTCCTGGCAGGCGGTCATATAGGCCTTGACCGCATCGGCGGTGCCGCTGGTGACCATAAAAGCATCGGTGAACAGCACAGCACTCCGGCTTTCGACTGCTTTGAGTGCCGACAGGGCATTGTGACCAAAGATAATATCGGTTTTCAGCTTAAATCGTTTCATAAACGAAAAAGTCCTTTCGTAACAGGGGCTTAGGAAAAAAACAACTAATAATACAATTCAACGTTATTTGCGGCAAGATAGGTTTTCCATTCATCGCTTGGCTCGGTATCGGTGACCACCGCATCGATATCGCCGATCTCGGCGAAGCGCACAAAGGAGGTCTTGTCGAATTTTGTGTTATCGACGGCTAAAAAGACCTTTTTGGCTGAGCGGATAAACGCCTTTTTGATCTGCGCATTGTAGTCACGCGTATCGGTGATCCCTTTGCACATATCCAAGCCTTTGCAGGAAATGACGGCAAGATCGACGTTATACTCATCGATAACGCTTTCTGCCTGACGTCCGGCGAAGGAAAGACCGTTTCGCACAAATTCGCCGCCGGTGGAGATGATACGCCAATCGCTTTTTGCCGGAATTTCAAGCAATATTTCAATGGAATTGGTGATAAGTGTGATATTGCTCTTGTCGGCAATGCTTTTGACGGTGAACAGGGCCGTGGTACTGGAATCGAGGAGAAGATAATCGCCGTCCTTGATCAGCTCACCGATAATATCTGCAATGTACTTTTTGCCCTCGACATTGGTCTGCTTACGCACGGTAAAGGGCAGATCGACATTCAAGCTGTCGTTTTTGACGGCGCCGCCATAGGTCTTTTTGGCAAGACCCTCTTTTTCGAGCTTGTCGAGGTCGCGGCGGATGGTTTCCTCTGTGACGTTATAATACTGAGCCAGATCGCCCACGATGACCTTGCCTTCCAAGGTCAATTTGGTGAGAATCTCATTTCTTCTTTCAATTGGAAGCATGCTTTCTCCTCTTATAAAGGCGTTATAAAATGCTTTCCCAGAGACGCTTATCGGGGTTGGGGATGACGGACGAATCGAGAAGCATTCCCTCATCGCCGACGACCACACGGGCGCGTTCGATGGCGGCTGTGACCGAAGCGACTGTTCCGGTAAGCAGCATATA
>CAZAWG010000259.1:0-2683 GCA_964488785.1 uncultured Oscillospiraceae bacterium
GAGAGCGCCCACAAAGGCAACATAGATACCGAACTGAGCGCTGGCACCCATAAGAAGGGATTTCGGATTGGCGATGAGGGGGGTAAAGTCGGTCATTGCGCCAACGGCAAGGAAGATGAGCGAGGGGTAGATACCCAGCTTTACGCCCAGATACAAAAAGTCCATAAGTCCGCCGTGCTGACCGATCTCCGCCCAACGGATAACACCTTCGGTGTTAATGAAGAAATCCTTATGGAACAGCTCCGCACCGGGAAGGTTGGCAAGGAGCATACCAAATGCGATCGGGAGAAGAAGTAACGGCTCAAAGCCTTTGCCGATCGCCAAATACATAAGTACGCCGACAATGACATACATAATGAGCGTTTTATAAAAATCGGGGTTGAACGAGGTCGCGGCATCCGAGATGGTATAGATCATCTTGTAAATGCCGGTCGTTTGCCACAGATTAAGCAGATTTTCTAACATTGATGACACCTCTGTTTCTGCGCTTTACGCTTATGCAAGAGTAAAGAGAAGGTCACCAGCGGCCACGGTCGCGCCCTTCTGAGCGACAACAGACGTGATCTTACCGTCACGCGGCGCAACGATCTCATTTTCCATTTTCATTGCTTCCAACACGCAAAGGGTGTCACCAGCCTTGACAGCTGCGCCTACAGCTACATTGACACTAAGCACGGTTCCGTTAAGCGGAGCTTCGACGGGTTCACCGGCACCAGCAGCGGCAGGAGCTGCCGGAGCAGGAGCAGCGGCAGGAGCTACCGGTGCAGGAGCAGCGGCAGGAGCCGGAGCTGCCACAGGGGCCGGAGCTGCCACAGGAGCCGGAGCTGCCTTTGCTACAGGTGCGCTTGTCGCACCGAGTTCTTCCACGATGACATCGTAAACGGTTCCGTTTACGGTAACACTATACTGTTTAGCCATGATCATATTCTCCTATCTTTCGTAAAAATCAAACGATAATTTAGACTGCTGCAAAAGTCCTTCGGCTTTTGCGGGGTACCCTCATACGTGGGTTCGCCCTCTTTTTTGACGCGTTATGGGGGATTTCGCCCTTTACGAAGGGCGACAAGGGCTTCTCGCCCTTGACCTCGGTCACTTTTCTAACAAGAAAAGCTCCGCAAAAGGACTGAACTTTGGGTTTGCGACAGACTTTATATTTATTTTCTCTTTTTAAAGGACACCACGCGGAAGCCGCCGACAGAGCCGGTCTGGCTACGGAAGGCTTCGATGGCTGCGGTGATGGCTGCGATAAGCTCACCATCGGCGAAGGTCGGTTCGAGAACAGCTGCACCACCATCCGAAAGGGTCATTTTCTGGATATTGGCGTTCGGAGTCGAGGAGGAATTACCGCCATTCTTCTTATTCTGCGGAATGGTATAGAAGAACAGCTTGAACAAGGTCAAAATCCCCCACAAAATTGCAAGCACGGCAAACACAACAGCAAAGCCGAAGAGAGACATGGGAAGCCCATAGCCGAGTGCTTCATTGATCGGAAGATTGGACGAATGTGCAGTCACTTCCAAAAACTGATTCAACATAATATATTCACCACCATTTTTCTTTCATTAAAGCTTGATGAATTCGGATTTCATAGAAAGCATTTCGAGTGCCGAGGCGAGCTTTGCGCGCACAAGGTCTGCCGGTATAATATCATCGACCTGTCCCGAAGCGGCGGCAAGCAGCGGCGTTGTGTTATACAGCTCCCAATCCTCTTCGAGGCTCTTACGCTTTTCAAGCGGTGTTTTCGAGCCGGTCAAGCGGTCGGACCACATCAGAGCGACCGAGGAGGAGGGCTTCAAAACGCCGAGCTTTGCGCTATCGAGCGCATACACAAGGTCAGCGCCCAAGGCCTTCGAGCCCATTAAGGTAAGAGCCGTGCCATAGGCATCGCCCAGGTACAGGGTAATGACCGGAGCCTCTGCTCTTGCATAGACAAGTGCAAGAGCTGCTGCCAGCTCCGGAACACGTCCGCCATGTCCCTCGCAATGCTCATCGAAGCCGTTTGTTCCGACAAGGTTGATGATGGGAAGTGCAAAATCGTTGCAGAGAGAAGCAAACTGGGTCGCTTTACGAAGCTCCCCGGCTGTCAGCTTTCCGGCGTTCTCCTTCGGGTTATTCGCGATGATACCGCAGGGAAGCCCATTGATAAAGGCAAAAGCGGTGACAAGCGCCTTGGCCTTACCGGCGGTCAGCTCCTTATACGAGCCGCCATCCGCGATGGAAGCAAGCACATCATGTACATCATAATCCGCCTTTGCGGTGATGGAAGCAAGCTCAGGCGTTGCGCGGTTAGCATCGTCCTCCGCACCGGCATAGACGTTGCGGTCGAGCTTGTTGGACGGAAGATAGGACAAGATCGCTTTCGCGCTTGCAAGAAGCTCTTCCGGTGTTGCGGCGATATCGGCAAGATATCCTTCAGCATAGGCTTGCTCTGCGCTTCCGGCATTTTTTGCTCCGCCGGCAGCTACCAGAACATTTGCCGGGGTCACGCTGAAGGAAGCTTTATCGCAGGCCAGTGTCACATCCGCCATCGAGGCGATGACAGCCGAAGCACCGACAGCTGTTCCGAGAACCAGTGCCAGCTGGGGAATTTTCCCCTTGACGGATGCGGACTTGCTCATGACTGCACCATAGCCGGCAAGCACGTCCACGCCATCGGTAACCACCGCGCCGCGCGAATCAAGCA
>CAZAWG010000260.1:0-2640 GCA_964488785.1 uncultured Oscillospiraceae bacterium
CGTGATCGAAGCGGAGGACATTGACGAAGAAGAGATCATGGAAGCAGCCTTGGAAGCAGGAGCAGAGGACATTTCGAATGAAGGCGAGGTCTTTGAGATCACAACGGCTCCGGCAGATCTTTCGGCGGTGACCGAGGCGCTTACGCAGAAGGGCTACAAGTTTATTTCCTGCGAGCAGAGCAAGATCCCGGCAAACTATGTTACGCTGACCGATGAAGAAGCGTTAAAGAACATGAACAAGCTCATTGAGATGTTAGAAGAAAACGACGATGTCACCAACTTCTGGCACAACTGGGAATCCTGAGTGGCGAGGCGCTGCTCGGATGCCGAAACAGGGAGTTTCACGAACGGATGTGAGTGAGACGACCATTTTCAAGGAGAATGCAAAACTCGCGGCTTAGTTTAGTCAAAAAGGCGAAGAATTTGTCCGCGTGTTTTTAGCAAGGCGTGTGTCTATTGGAACACACGTTTCCCTTCGGTGAACGATGAAACGTCCGTCTTTCTCGCTCTCAGTTGCTTTTCCCAAAAGAAAAAGCTCCACAGAAGTATAATATGGTTTTTACGACAAACAAAAGGGGTGCAGCAATTGCTGCACCCCTTGTCTTTTATGGTGAGTTAATCCTGTTCAACGCTGCCATAGCTCTCATTGAACTCTTTAACGCCAACCTTGGCAGAGCCTTCACGTCCTGCATAGAAGGAAGCGAAATCGTGTGTGGTGGAGTTGGCAAGCTCATGACCGGTGGACTGGAAGGTGCCGCCGGCAACATAACCGACATCATAAATGATGCTGTCGCGGATGGTATCCATCATTTCTTCGGATTCATCGTCGCGCGAATACTTGGTCTTTAGCGATACATCATAGAACGCCGGAAGCACATATTTGGAACCGTATGAACAAAGTGCCTCGGTAATAGCGCCGGTGCGCTCGGTATCCGAAACCGTGATCGGGATCACGATGAGCGGATTGAAGCCGTTGATAACGGTAGCATATTCATCATCCGAATCAAATTTCGGATACGGAAGGATACCAAAGTCATCATCCATGTCGCGAAGGCTCTTAGCTTCGCCAAGGCTTCCGTCGGAGAACATGGCACGTCCCTCTTTAAAGAGGTTAGAGTACCAAAGCGTATTGCTGCCATTGCTCATGTAGACCGCTTCATTATCCATCAAACGGAAGAATTCATCGAAGATCTCGACCGTTTTGTTGCTGTACAGGGTAAGTGCAAAATTGCCCTCATCATCGCGACCGTAGATCTTCTGACCGCCGGTATAAATAACACCGATCGGATAACCCCAGTCATAGGTGGCCAAACCATATTGGTCATCCTCCGGCTTCATAACGCCGTCACCGTTTAAATCGGCACTGCCCTTTTTGACAAGGTATGCCAGCTCATCGAACGTCCATTCGCCGTCTCTGACCAATTCATAGGGATAATCAAAGCCCTTTTCATCGAAAATGCGCTTGTTGAACAACAGACACATAGCACCGGAAAGACCATTGATGGAGATATCGCCGTCTAACACATACAAATGACCGTTGAGTGAGCAGTTGTCGGTGATGTTCTTCGACCACCACGGCTTATCGGTATGGATGGAATCAATGTCTAACACATTGCAGGCTGCTCCTTGGATAGCATACACAAAGGCGGCACGGGAATGAGCGAAAATGATATCATAGGCATCATCGCCGGCAAGGATGGAGTTGAGCGCATCGACTTCATAGTCGCCGCTGGAGGATTCGGAAGCGGAAATGGTGATACCGTAGCGATCAGCGACCTCCTGGTTGCGGCGATAGATGGCATCATCGATGACATCCTCCTGCCCTTCATCGAAATATTGGGTATTGGTCTTACCCTTACGCACGAGCATACGGTATTCGTAGCCGTCGTAGCGTTCGGTGGAAAGACCGTCCTCATAGTCGATCGCATCGGCATCGATTTCGTCACTATTGACATCTTTGTCGTTCGATTCGACCGGTGTGCCGGTTTGAACGGTAGTGTCTCCGTTCGGAGTGGGTTGTGGCTTCTTCTCTTCGCCGCAGGAAGCAAACGAAAGAAGTGCCACTGCCATAAGGCATACGGCAAATAGCTTTTTGAACATGGGAATGAACTCCTTTCTGATATACTATCATTATACCATAATTTTAGAATTTTGCAAGACTATTTCGCGAGTTATCAAATTATTTGGCTTTTGAAAGCTTATAGCGCGAGTATTGCAGTGGCGCTTTCGCCACATTATACCATAATTTTAGAATTTTGCAAGACTATTTCGCGAGTTCTAAAAGATTTTGCTTTTGCAAACGGATAGCGCGCGTATTGGTTGTCTTTCTGCCAAACCATAATTTTGTCGCTCGTCCGAAGGACGGTGGAACATTCTTTTTCGCCTTGTACGAAAAAGAACCAAAAAGCACCCGAAGGGTCCCGGACCCTCTCGACTCCCCGGGGAGCGTTACAAAAACCATGCGGAATGAATTTTTATCAAATCCGGCAATATTGTTCTCTTAACGATTTTGCACAAATTCGGTTGCACCATGAACCGCATGGCACGTTTTGTGCCGGTGCTAAGGGTATGGACCATTTCTAACGCGGGGAACCGCGACTTTCGAAAGGGCTTTGTTTCTGCAAGCTTACAGTTGGATGA
>CAZAWG010000261.1:0-2624 GCA_964488785.1 uncultured Oscillospiraceae bacterium
CGATACGATATCGCCCTCGATCATGGAAAAAATGCTACGCTTTTTTCGGTGGACAATAAGAAGTACATCGATTTTGCCAGCGGCATTGGAACGCTGTCCTTGGGAACGGCCAATCGCGGCTACGTGGAGGCAGTGACCGAGCAATTGCGCAAGGTGCAGCATATGTGCAACTATTTCTATTCGGAGCCGACGGCACGGCTTGCCGAACAGATCGTGAAAAGCTCGTTTATGTCCAAGGTCTTTATGGCCAATTCCGGCGCGGAAGCCAACGAGGGTGCCATCAAGCTTGCCAGAAAATATTCCTTTGACAAGTATGGACCCGGTCGAAGCACCATTGTTACCTTTAGCAGCTCCTTCCATGGACGGACCGTGACTACGCTGGCGGCGACCGGTCAGGATGTGTTCCACAATTACTTCTACCCCTTTACCGAGGGCTTCAAATACTGCGAATACAACAACGCTACCGCGCTTTCGACCAGCCTTACGGACGATGTTTGCGCCGTGATGTTAGAGGTCATTCAGGGCGAGGGCGGCGTGAACCTTTTAGACCCGACCTTTGCACGCTTCTTGAACGAGATTTGCGCGAACCGCGATATTCTCATCATCGTGGATGAGGTGCAGACCGGTATGGGACGTACCGGTAAGCTGTATGCGCACCGCTACTACGATCTGCGTCCGGATATCATGACGCTTGCCAAGGGATTAGGCGGCGGGCTTCCCATCGGCGCGGTTGTAGCGTCGGAAAAGTGTGCCGATGTTCTGGGGCGCAGTATGCATGGCTCGACCTTTGGCGGAAACCCGGTGGCAGCGGCGGCCGGAAACTATGTGTTCAGCGTGGTCAACGATGAAGCCTTTTTGAGTGATGTTACGGCGAAGGGTGAATCGATCTGCCGGCGTATTCGCGATTTTGCTTGTCCGATCGTGCGCGAGGTGCGCGGCAAGGGGCTGATGATCGGCGTTGAGGTGGAGGTCGATCCGCATTTGATCGCTTCGGCGGCGGCTGAAGCAGGACTCATTGTGTTAACGGCCGGAAAGGATGTTGTTCGTCTGCTTCCTCCGCTTACCATCACCGATGGAGAGATCGAAACGGGATTAAAGATACTAAAGCGCGTGCTTTCACGGTTTTAAGGCACCTGACGGAAAGGAAAACCAACATGAAAAAGGATCTGTTAAAAATGTCTGACCTTTCGTCAGACGAATTGATGAGCTTATTGGAGCTTGCTGAAAAGCTGAAATATGAGAAAAAGAAGGGAATTGCCCACGAGCTGCTCAAGGGGCAAACGCTCGGCATGATCTTTGAAAAATCCTCCACACGCACACGCGTTTCGTTTGAAACGGGTATTTATCAGCTTGGCGGTCAGGGACTGTTTCTGTCCTCTAAAGACACACAGTTAGGGCGCGGCGAACCGATCCGCGACACGGCACGTGTGCTGTCGCGCTATCTGGATGGCATTATGATCCGCACGTTTGGGCAGGAGATCGTGGAGGAGCTGGCACAGTATGCCGATATTCCGGTCATCAATGCGCTGACCGATTATGCACATCCGTGCCAGGTGCTCGCCGACCTTCTCACCATCAAGGAGCATAAGGGCAGCTTTGCCGGGCGCAAGCTGTGCTATTTGGGCGATGGGAACAACATGGCAAACTCCCTTATCGTGGGCGGACTTCTTGCCGGAATGGATGTTGCGGTGGCAACACCGGCGGCGTATACGCCCCACGAAGAGGTGCTTGCCTTTGCGAAAAACTATCCGGGCAAATTCACACTGACCGAATCCATCACCGAGGCGGCAGAGGATGCCGATGCGGTGTTCACCGATGTCTGGTCGAGCATGGGTATGGAAGCCGAGATCGAGCAGAGAAAGAAGGATTTTGCCGGCTTCCAGATCAATGCATCTCTTATGTCTCATGCCAAGAAGGACGCAATGGTGCAGCACTGTCTGCCGGCACATCGTGGCGAGGAGATCACAGAAGAGGTCTTTGAAGCCCATGCAAGTGAGATCTTTGATGAAGCGGAAAACCGTCTCCATGCGCAGAAAGCGGTCATGGCGGCCCTGATGCAGAAGTAATACGAAAATATAAAAAAGAATGTCCGAAAGAGGAGTTGAAGCTTTCGGACATTCTTTTTTTGATCTATGTATCAATTTGAAAAACGCAGATCTTATTTGTATCGCTGTCGTATATGACGAGTGTGAATTTGTAGGTGCTTCGTTCTAAAAAGGCGGAAGTGTCGTAAGGGTTGGTGCTTTTTTCGTGGCGGTCATAAAACCAATAGTAGCCGTTTGTGGGCTTGGGGAACCATTCGTGAAGCGAAACGAACTCTTTGATTTGTCCCTCAAACGGAAGCGCTTTCCAATGCCCAAGATTCTTCTGAATGCTTTTTCCTGTGTCGCTGTCAGACTGCAAAACCACATAGGTAAAGCCGTCCTTATGGATCGTGTCGTAGGTGTCCGTTTCCGTCAAAACCTCGGCTTGGGTGAGATCGATGCCGCATTTTTCGGAGATTTCTTCGAGCGGAGCTTTCTTTTGCGCACAGCCGCATACGGTCATCAAGCCGAGTGTCAAAAGCGCCGCAAGTAGTCTTTTTTTCATGCTTCTTCCTCGCTTTCGTCCGGATAATATCGGTC
>CAZAWG010000262.1:0-2620 GCA_964488785.1 uncultured Oscillospiraceae bacterium
CACAGTAGAAGCGGCAGCGCGGGCGATGGAGGTGGCAAGGGTGCTGTAATGGCTGTTGAAGCTGTTGGTATAGGTGGTATAGCTGACTGTGACAAGTCCGGCCGACAGCACGAGCGTAAACAGCAATATCACAGCGGTCGCTTTGACCCTTAAGGACATTTTCATGGCTTTATCCTCTCTTACATACAGTTCTTACAGTTGGATAACAAACGAATTGAAGCCGACCGAAGGGCGGTATTGCGTCTTTTTCGCGCGGCTCCTTATAATGGCAAGAGATGCCGCATCGATATCGAACGCATCCTCCGGTGCATTCGTGCGAAAGGCTCTTGAAAAGGGGTCGAACGGCACGGCGTTGTCAAGGCTATGCAGCACAAAGCTCCCATCCTCGATGGCAAGCAAGGTCAAGCGGATCTTCGCATCCTTCACGCCGGTCATGGCATTGCGGAAGATGGACATACATAATTCCTCTGTCACAAGGCTCACGCCGCAGGTCTGCGCGGGAGTCGCTTCGTGCGAAGTACAGAAGCACTCGATCGCCACTAAGGCGTCTGCGATATCCTCTTTCGCATTCTCCACCGTGATGCGTAAGCTCCGCTCCGGGGGGAAGGTTGGTTTTGGGGGCAAAAAGTGCATAAGCACGCGGAACGCTACAAAGGTGACACACTCACTTGCCGGGTAAAACAGCCACATATACGAAAGCCCAAGCTGCGAAAAAGCAAGCATACACGGCAAAAGCACCACCATTTCGCGCAAAAGCACCAGCATAAACGCCGCAAGCGTGTTGTCCCGCGCCTGCTCATACTGCTCTCTCAGGATATTTACACCGGCAAAGGCGAAGCCTAACACATACAGTCGTACCGCTCTCGCCGCAAGCGGCTGTAATTCCTCCGACACACCGAACAGAGAAGCAATACCGGGGGCAAAAAGAGCCATAAGAAGGGCAGCGGCGGCACCGACCATAAGGGCTGTCCGCTCCGCAAGCGACAGAACATAGCGGCTGTCGGCTTCGCTTTTTTCACCGGTAAAGGTACTGACAAGCGGCTGGAGTGCCTCGCCGGTCCCATTAAACAAATAAATGAGGAAAAACGAAGCATTATAGACTACATCAAAGATCGCCACGCCCGATTCCCCGCTCATGGACATAAGGGTACGGTTGACGGCAAGGAGAAACACGAGCGACAGAAGATGGCGCACTGAGGTGGAAAAGCCTATCCGAAAGCAGGAAAGCGTTTCGGATACTTTGATCTGCACCCTTTCAAAGCACAGCGCCTTACCGGGATCGCGAAGTATCCCGACTACATAGATGGTGACCGTCACAGCCGAGCCGCACACGGTGGCCAGTGCCGCGCCGCGCGTGCCCAGTGCGCAAAGCATGACAAACACGACATTGAGTGCGATATCCAACGCATTTCCGATCAGAAAGCCGACCGAAGCAAGGGCTGCCTTGCCGTCATTGCGCAAAAAGGTGCCAAGCACGATATTGAGCATGAGAAGCGGCGCCCCGGCGGCGATGATACGGACATACGAGCCACAGGCATAGAACACCTTTCCATCCGCCGGTGTTGTCCCAAGAAGGGCAAGCATCTGGTATGGGAACACGTTCACCAAAGCAGCGATCACAAGACCGACCGCAAGGGTAGCTGTCCAGATACGTCCGAAGCAGGCGCGCGCCGCACTCGCCTCCCCCTCACCTATTTTTTGGGAAAAGTACACGCTGCCGCCAAGCGCCAAGGCATCCATAAACAGATTGATGAGCATATACAGCGGCAGAGACAGGCTGATAGCCGCAAGTCCCGTTTCGCCCATCTGTCTGCCCACCACCACCGCGTCCACCATATCCGCAAGCGCATAGCCGACTGACGACACAAGCGAGGGCATAAGCAGACGGTAGAACATACGTGGGATGAAATAATCCTTTTTGGTCATATTAGGAAAGCCTCCGAGGTGCGATTTTTGAAGCAGGGACAAAGACTGCTTTTCATCTGCCGGATACCCGGAAGACCAAGATCCTCCTCATGGTTGCAATAGGTAAACGCGCCACAGCAACGCACCACATATTCGTGTAATGCAAAATAGGCAAGCCCCTTTGGGGCCTCCGGCGTACATTTGCCGATGAGCACATCCACGGTATCCGCACACAAAGGAAACCCGGCAAACACACTCATAGGTACGCCATCTATGTATACGACCACGCCGGAAAGACCGATATCCTGCCAATGCATTAAGGCACACTGCGCGACCTCGTCATCTGTCAACCCTTCGGCACTTGCGGCATGAGTCGTGCTTTGCCAGGCGGTCACAACAGAAAGCGCTGCGGAAAGGGTCGTCTCCTCCAGAGGAAGCACGTCTATGGCATGGTTATCCTCGATACGGCGCATTTTCCGGCGTATTTCGGCAAAAGCACTGCCCGAAAGAGCGGTATATTCGGCGACAGATGCAATGTATTCATCCGCATCCGGCGTAGGGGACACGCGCCAGACACCGGGAAAATGGGCTTGCAGAAAGGTCACATCCTCATCACGCAGAAAGACGAGGTGAAAGTCCGGCTCGTTTTGATGGGCTTTCAGAAACGCCGCTACCTCCGCTTCCCTGCCACAGGGAAAAAACCAGGTGTTTGGGC
>CAZAWG010000263.1:0-2617 GCA_964488785.1 uncultured Oscillospiraceae bacterium
GTGAGATCGTGGAGCTGCTTGACCTCTTTAAGGCACAGACAAGAACGCTTGTAATGCCGGAAATTTCCGATAACAGCTTCGCAAAAAAGCTGTATAGCACCTATCTTTCCTATCTTCCTAAAGAAAAGGTGTCGTTCCCTCTCAAAATGAATGAGGACGCCCGAGGCAGCTTTACCGAGCTGTTAAAGACCGAAAAATGCGGTCAGTTCAGCGTGAATATCTCAAAACCGGGTATCACAAAGGGACAGCATTGGCATAACACCAAGTGGGAATTCTTTATTGTAGTTGCAGGTCATGGGCTTATCCAACAGCGCAAGATCGGAACGGACGAGGTTTTGAATTTTGAGGTTTCGGGAGATAAGATCGAAGCGGTGCATATGCTGCCCGGATACACGCACAATATTATCAATCTGTCGAAAACGGACAACCTTGTGACGGTGATGTGGGCGAATGAACAATTTGACCCGAATCATCCGGATACTTTTTTTGAGGTGGTAGAGTGATGGAAATGAAATTAGATTACAGCGATGTTCAATTCAAAAACAACGGGAAGCTGAAGCTGCTCATCATCGTGGGTACACGTCCCGAAATAATACGTCTTGCCGCAGTAATAAACAAGTGCCGTACATATTTTGACACCGTTCTTGCACACACGGGACAGAACTATGACTATAACCTTAACGGCGTATTCTTCAAGGACCTGAAGCTTGCCGATCCCGAAGTCTATATGGATGCCGTCGGCGACGACCTCGGTGCAACGGTCGGCAACATCATCAACTGTTCCTACAAGCTGATGAATCAGATCAAACCCGATGCGCTTCTCATTCTCGGCGATACAAACAGCTGTCTTTCGGCGATTGCCGCAAAGCGCCTACATATTCCGATTTTCCATATGGAAGCAGGTAATCGTTGCAAGGATGAGTGCCTACCCGAAGAAACCAACCGCCGTATCGTCGATATTATCTCCGATGTCAACCTGGCGTACAGTGAACACGCTCGACGTTATCTCCATGAGTGCGGACTCCCTAAGGAGCGCACCTATGTGACCGGCTCTCCGATGGCTGAGGTGCTTCATCAGAACCTTGCCGAAATCGAAGCAAGCGATGTTCTTGCCCGTCTGGGTCTGGAGCCGAAGAAGTATATTCTGCTTTCGGCACACAGAGAAGAAAATATCGATACCGAAAGGAATTTCACAAGCCTTTTCACAGCGATCAACAGGCTGGCGGAAAAATACGATATGCCCATCCTCTATTCCTGCCATCCACGCTCCAGAAAGCGCTTGGAAGCAACGGGCTTTCAGTTAGATGCGCGTGTGCGTATGCATGAGCCGCTCGGCTTCCATGATTATAACAAGCTGCAGATGAACGCTTACGCTGTCGTGTCGGACAGTGGAACGCTTCCGGAAGAGTCCAGCTTCTTTACAAGTGTCGGTCATCCGTTCCCGGCTGTCTGCATCAGAACCTCCACCGAACGCCCCGAAGCGCTGGATAAGGCCTGCTTTGTTTTGGCAGGCATTGATGAATGCAGTCTGCTTCAGGCGGTAACAACGGCGGTGGATATGAATGATAGCGGGGACTATGGTATTCCTGTGCCGAACTATGTAGAGGAAAATGTCTCGACTAAGGTCGTCAAGATCATCCAAAGCTATACCGGCACTGTGAATAAGATGGTATGGAGAAAAAGCTGAGAACAGGAGGACCTTTATGAATATAGCAGTAGCCGGAACCGGCTATGTCGGTTTATCCATATCTGTGCTTTTGGCACAACACAATACAGTAACAGCGGTTGATATCATCCCCGAAAAGGTGGAGATGATCAACAATCGGAAATCGCCTATTCAGGACGAATATATCGAAAAATACCTTGCCGAAAAGGAACTGAAGCTGACAGCTACCCTGGATGCGGAAAATGCATATAAAAATGCGGAGCTTGTGGTCATTGCTGCCCCGACCAACTACGACAGTCAGAAGAACTTCTTCGATACCTCGGCGGTCGAAGCGGTCATACAGCTCGTGATGCAGAGCAATCCGAATGCCATTATGGTCATCAAATCGACCATTCCTGTTGGATTCACGGCATCGGTGCGGGAGAAATATAACTGCAAAAGCATTATTTTCAGCCCCGAATTCTTGCGTGAAAGCAAGGCCTTGTACGACAATCTCTATCCGAGCCGTATCATCGTGGGCACGGATATGGAGGACGAGAGCTTGGTCAAGGCGGCGCATACTTTTGCCTCGCTTTTGCAGGAGGGCGCTGTCAAAGAAAACATCGAGACTCTGATTATGGGCTTTACCGAAGCAGAAGCGGTCAAGCTCTTTGCCAATACATACCTTGCACTCCGGGTATCTTACTTTAACGAGCTTGATACCTATGCAGAAATGAAGGGACTGGATACACAGCAGATCATCCACGGCGTGTGCCTTGATCCACGCATCGGAAACCATTATAACAATCCTTCCTTTGGATATGGCGGATATTGCCTGCCGAAGGATACCAAACAGCTTCTTGCCAACTATGCGGATGTTCCGCAAAATATGATGACGGCTATTGTAGAGTCTAACCGAACCCGCAAAGACTTTATTGCGGATCGTGTCCTTCGTATGGCTGGATATTATGG
>CAZAWG010000264.1:0-2600 GCA_964488785.1 uncultured Oscillospiraceae bacterium
GATGTAGACAACACGTCCCAAAATGCCGCCATTGGTGGTGACCTCATCGCCAACCATCAGACCATTGCGCATTTCAGCGACCTGCTTTTCCTGCTTTTTCTGCGGACGGATCATAAAGAAATACATAGCGGCGATGAAAACGATGAGCATGATGGGCATAGACCACATTTCAGCGGCACTTGCCTGCTGTGTGCCGGCTGGTGCGGCATCCAACATATAAAGATGATTGAGCATATTTTATTCCTCCATAAGTGTTTGTATCAGTTTATCACACATATATGAACGCCATATATCATGAAAATAAATTCTCATCAAATTTAAAAGCCTCCGAGCCTATGCGGAAGCTTTCTATCCATTTATTCGGATATTTCCAGAGTTGTAAGCTTTTCGTAGACGTCAGCGGCAAGAATGGTGAGAAACTTACTGTTGGAGAAATTCTTCTCATCCACCACAGCGTCGCCAAAAATAGCGCTGAGCTTGGAAGCATTTCCGTTGCGGCGTATGTAGCCGATGGCATAGCGGATACTGCGTTCGACCGAACAGCGGTTCACATCAAATTCCTTACCGATATCGTAATAGATGCTTTGAAAATGTGGGGGTTCCTTCTCCTTTAATATCTCCTCGATGGAGCGACAGATATATATGAAACCATCGTATTTTCCTGTTAGACCCAAAGAACGAAGCGTATTGGCACTGCAATTGAAAACGCTGTCACTCAGAACCGTTCCCTGCGGAGGGAGAGCCGGTGCAAAGGTACTAGAGGAATGCTCCGGTGCCGGCTCAGGCACCTTTAGAATGGTATCATCGTTTAATCGCGTAATCGAATAGCCGGCAGCAAGCATTGCTTCCCGTCTGAAATTGGTACGCCTGATCTTAGGTTTATGATAATAAATTACAACTGTATCTGACATTCTATTGATCCTGCTCTTTTTCGTATTTATCATTAATATACACAATGAGAAAGCGCAGTCAGACGGCAGACAGAATGTCTGCCGCAGCTGGCGCTCATCGTGCGTTATTCATATTCTTTTATGGGTGCTGCACCCTTTTCGACCACATCGGCAGTGATAATGACACGCTTCAATCCCTTCTCATCCGGAAGGCCGTACATAAGGCTCGTCATCAGATTTTCCGTTATGGCACGCAAGCCTCTTGCACCGGTTTTGCGCTCGTAGGCGCGTTCTGCGATGGCGCGAATAGACGCATCATCAAAGACAAGCTCAACATTATCCATGCCAATCAGCTTTTTATACTGTTTCGTTAGCGCATTTTTCGGCTCGACCAGAATGCGCATCAGGGATTCGGTATCCAATGGCGAAAGCACGGTGACGAGCGGAATACGTCCCACAAGCTCCGGGATCAGCCCATATTTTACAAGGTCATGTGCTTCAATGCACGAAAGCGTGTTGACCTTCGATTTTTCCTGCTTTGTTCGTATGTCTGCACCAAAGCCTATTCCCTGTTTTCCTAATCGACTTTCAATGATCGTCTCCATGCCATCAAAGGCACCGCCACAGATAAAGAGAATGTTTTCGGTATTGATCTGGATAAGCTCCTGGTTCGGGTGCTTACGTCCCCCCTGCGGCGGAACTCCTGCTACCGTTCCCTCTAATATCTTCAGGAGAGCCTGTTGAACGCCTTCGCCGGACACATCACGTGTGATCGACCGATTCTCGCTTTTTCTGGATATCTTATCGATCTCATCGATGTAGATGATCCCCTTCTCCGCACGCTTTGTGTCATAATCAGCGGCCTGAATGAGGCGAAGAAGGATATTCTCAACATCGTCCCCCACATAGCCTGCCTCGGTGAGTGTAGTAGCATCCGCAATAGCAAACGGGACCTTTAACAGCTTTGCAAGCGTTTGTGCAAGCATCGTCTTTCCCACACCGGTTGGACCGATGAGCAGCACATTGCTTTTCTGGATCTCGACCTCATCCTCCTCGCGCTTCTGCAAAATACGCTTGTAATGGTTATAAACCGCAACCGAAAGCGTTATTTTTGCTTCATCCTGCCCAACAACGTATTTATCCAGATTTGCTTTCATCATAGAAGGAGAAGGAAGATTCTCTAAGCTTAACGCAGATTCCTCTTCCGTTTCCTTCTTTTTATTTTTCGGATTCGGATCGTCCTCATCCGCAAGAACAATGTCGTTTAATAGGTCGTTGCAAATAGAAATACAACCGCTGCAAATATTAATGCCATCGGGTCCGTATATCATATGCTCTACTTCTGGCTCGGTTTTGTGACAAAACGCACAATACCGAAGTCCATTTGTTTTATTTGCCATACCAATGCACTACCGACGCGCCGTCGGCTCCTTTCCGGGAATAAATCAGTCTTTCTTTGTGATGACCTTATCTACAAGTCCATAGGAAAGTGCTTCCTCTGCCGTCATAAAATGATCGCGTTCGGTATCGGCGCACACCACCTCATAGGGCTTACCGGTGCGCTCCGAAAGGATACGGTTCATCTTTTCCTTTGTATGAACAAGATGATCGGAATAGATCTTGATATCCGTGGTCTGTCCCTTGAGCCCGCCCATGATCAGCGGCTGATGGATCATGATCTCGCTGTTGGGCAGTGCCAGACGCTTACCC
>CAZAWG010000265.1:0-2584 GCA_964488785.1 uncultured Oscillospiraceae bacterium
TATTTGTCCAAAAGCGTGACCGAATTCTGGCGGCGCTGGCACATGACGCTTGGCACCTGGTTTCGCGATTATGTCTACATTCCGCTTGGCGGTAACCGTGTGCCACGCGCACGCTGGTTTTTCAACATTGCGGTCGTGTGGCTTCTCACCGGTCTGTGGCATGGCGCGGCATGGAACTTCGTGCTGTGGGGCGTATTGTTTTCCGTGTGTCTTGTGCTTGAAAAGCTGTTCCTTGGCGCATGGTTAAAAAAGCTGCCGGCGTTTCTCACACATACCATTGTCATGTTGGTCATCATGCTCAGCTTTGTTCTGTTCAATGCGTCAAGCCTTGCCGAGGCGGTCGGTGATATCGCCGGAATGTTTGGCGCAGGCGGAGTGCCGCTTGCAAGTGAGCAGTCGCTATACTGCTTGCGAAGCTATGCACGGCTCCTTGTCATTGGCGCTGTCGGCTGTACGCCGTATCCGGTGCGGCTTGCACGGCGGATAGAGGTCAAAATGGGCAAGCTCTGGCGCGTGGTCGAAATGACAGGACTTGCTGTGCTGCTTCTTGTATGCACGGCGTTCTTAGTGGATGGCTCATTCAATCCGTTCTTATACTTCCGCTTTTAATAGAAAGGGTGGCTCGATATGAAAATACAAAAGGGCTTGCCGGGACTTATCTTAGTCGGCGGCTTATGGGGGGCATTGGCGGTGTCCGGTATGTTCAAAGCGCCGGATGCCTATTCGCTGTCAGAGCGCAGACCGCTTGCGCAAATGCCGCCTGTCACGGCGGAAAGTGTGTTGACCGGCTCGTTTGTGAGCGATTTTGAGACGTATGCGCTCGATCAGTTTCCACTTCGTGACCCTTTGCGCACGCTGAAAGCCGTGACTGCATTTTATGCGATGGGGAAAAAGGACAATAACGATATTTATCTGGCAAACGGCTATGCGGCAAAGCTGGAATATCCGCTAAACGAGGAGTCTGTTGCCGGTGCTGCCGATAAGCTCAATGCGCTGTACGATACCTGTATAAAGGATAAGGGCGGTAAGGTGTATTTAGCCGTCGCGCCGGATAAGGGGTATTATCTGGGAGAAGCGAATGGCTTTCCGGCTATGGACTATGAGCGCATGATCGCGATCCTTTCCGAAAAAATGCCGCAGGCGACCTATATCGACCTGTTTGATACCCTTTCGGTCGAGGATTATTACAAGACCGATACGCATTGGCGGCAGGAGAAGCTGCTATCTGCTTCACGCGTGTTGACAGAAGCGATGGGCGTGAGAGGGTTGGAGGAGGACTATACCGTCGTCACGCCGGAAACGCCGTTTTATGGTGTGTACTATGGGCAGTCGGCACTTCCGCTCCCGGCCGAAAGCATTTCCTATATATCAAATGAAGTGTTGGATTCCTGCATCGTGACCAATATCGAAACGGGAAAAAGCTATACCGGTATGATCGATGAAGAAAAAATAAGCAGCAAGGACCCCTATGAAATGTTCCTGTCGGGGGCTTCGCCACTCATCGTGATCGAAAACCCAAAGGCTGTGGGAGATAAGGAATTGGTCATTTTCCGCGATTCCTTTGGAAGCAGTATGGCACCCTTATTGGTACGTGACTATAAAAAGGTGACATTGGTCGATACACGCTATATCGCTCCACGCTTGGTGGGGAATTTTGTGGATTTTGAAGGCGCGGAGGTTTTGTTCTTATATAGTACGCTGATCCTGAACCAAAGCGCGGTCTTGAAGGATTGAAGAAGGTCGGACCGATGTATATAATTGTGAAAAGTGCATAAAACTATCTAAAAATCAGATGACGCACAAGGCAAAACGTAGAAAATTTGTCTGAAAACCAAAAATGCTTGACAAATTGCCGAATTCATCTTATAATATATCAGTCGGGACAGCTATGCCGTTTTGCGTCATAACAGCATATGTTCTGAATATTTTTTGAAGAGGAGGTGCGGTATGCCAACCTTTAACCAATTAGTAAGAAAAGGACGCGAGGATGCGAAGAAATCCAAGTCCAGCGCTCTTTTGCACGGCTTCAACACGCTGACCAAGCAGCAGACAGATATTGCTGCTCCTCAAAAGAGAGGCGTTTGCACGAAGGTGTCCACCAAGACCCCTAAGAAGCCGAACTCTGCTCTGAGAAAGATCGCCAGAGTTAGACTTACCAACGGTATCGAAGTTACTTCGTATATCCCGGGTATCGGTCATAATCTCCAAGAGCACAGCGTAGTGCTTATCCGCGGCGGAAGAGTCAAGGACCTTCCTGGTGTACGTTATCACATCATTCGCGGTACGCTCGATACGCAGGGCGTTGCAAAGAGAAATCAGTCGCGTTCCAAGTACGGTGCTAAGCGCGAAAAGAAGAAGTAAGCTTCTTCCTTTGTCCGCATCGTAAAAGGCGCAAAAAGCGCCGCTTAAAGGTATTTTGGATGGCTTTCCGCACAAAACATATATTTTTTCATATACGGTTTTGCGGTGCGAGCCTCACAAAGTGCTGACGAAAGGTATCATTTCGAGTACCTGTGAATTCATTTTTTAGTGAAGGAGGGAAGTATAGTGCCAAGAAGAGGTTCTGTACCCAAGAGAGACGTAC
>CAZAWG010000266.1:0-2582 GCA_964488785.1 uncultured Oscillospiraceae bacterium
GTATTGCGGCACACCGACCGGCTTCCTTGCGCCACAGCTCTGGCAGAATTTTCCTTTGTTGACCGTGCCGCAGGAACAGGTCCAGCCATCCGTGTCGTCCGGCTTCTTTGCCCCGCATTCGGGACAGAATTTTCCGGTCGCAGTCGTGCCGCACGCACATTTCCATGCTCCGCTCTGCACCGGCTCCGGCTTTTTGGCACCGCATTCGGGACAGAATTTGCCGGTCGCGGTCGCGCCGCACGCGCATTTCCATCCCTCTTTATCCGCCGCGAAGGGCTGTGCCTGCTGCGCCTGCTGTCCCATAGCGAACAGATTCTGCGCATTCATGCCGCCGCCTGCATTCATAGCCATTCCCATGCCCATAAAGCCGGTCATAGCCCCTGCTTCGTTGGAGGCGGCCGCCTTCATGGCATCTGCCTGTGCGCCCACAAGCGTAGCTGCTGCCATGGTCGGGTCGCGCATGATGGCGGTACGCTGTGCCTGCTTGATCATTTCGGCATCCTCGTCCGGCAAGGCTACCGTGCCAAGGGCAATGCTGACCACCTTCAAGCCGCGTAATTCTCCCCATTTTGCCGAAAGAGAGACGTTCATGGCTTCCTCAAGCTCGGTGGTATGGGTTGGAATCTGATTGGGGCGCATTTCCAGGTCGGACAGCTTTCCAAACGCCGGTTGAAGGGCGCTGATGAACTCGGTCTTTAGCTGCGAATCCAATTCCTCACGGTTGTATTCACTCGTCACGTTGCCGCAGACGTTGGTATAGAACAATAGCGGGTCGGCGATCTTGTAGGAATACACACCCGAACAACGGATGGATACATCCACATCCAAGCCGATCTTAGAATCCACCACACGGAACGGGATGGGATTGGGCGTGCCGAATTTGTTGTCGATAAGCTCCTTTGTGTTGAAGTAATACACACGCTGATCCTTCGCCGGTTCGCCGCCATAGGCAAAGCGCTTACCGATGGTCTTGAAGGTCTGCTTGATGCTCTCGCCAAGAGCTCCGGCAAAGATGGACGGCTCGGTCGAGGTGTCATAGGTGAATTCGCCCGGCTCGGCGCACACCTCCACAACCTTGCCCTGTTCTACGATGATCATGCATTGTCCGTCTGCCACGGCAATGCCGGAGCCATTGGAAATGATGTTATCGCTTCCTTTGGTGTTGGACGAACGACCGCTTATGCGCTTTTCGCCCTTTCGCATCAAAACATCCTTCGGGAGTGCTTCACAGTAGAAATACTCCTTCCATTGATCGGCAAGAGTACCGCCAAGTGCTCCAATGCCAGCTTTAATTAATCCCATAATTAAGCTCCTTTCTTTCTGTTTTTATATAAGCATGGTTGCTTTTTCTCCCTTTTTATGCGCCAAGGGCACGCCTTCTATGGGTCACGCTCTGGGCTCGTGCGGTGCTTTCCTGCTTCAAGTGAAAGCTCGCTTCATCCGGAATTTCTCTGTTACTCTTGACTAACCTTAAAGGCTATGCTATAATAATACTTGTTTAGGGGCGATCTCTGTACTTCATTGGCGTGCAGTCAGAGAGCTTCTGTAGCGAAGCGAACCTACAGAACAGGACACCCCTTTTTGTGAATACCGCAAGTGCTTATGCCCAGCTTTGTCTTTCTTGCTATTCTGATTATACAGTTTTTTCCACAATTGTCCCCCCCAATTTCCCCACTTTTGAGGGGATTTGCACAAAAAAAGTGCTGTTTTCGCGAAAAAAGTGTGTGTTTGTGTGGGGAAAAGTGATAGGAAAGCTGTAGGATTCCAAACGCGGAGGTCTATTTTTATGAGAAAGCTTATTTATGTCGTGCTATGCACCCTTCTTTTGCTCACCGCGCTTGCAGGCTGCAAGCAAAAGACAACCCTGAGCGCAGACGACCCGGTCACACTCACCTTGTGGCACGTCTATGGTGAACAGGCAGATTCCCCCATGAACCGTTTGATCGAGGAATTCAACCGGACACTCGGCAGGGAAAAAGGCATCATCATCAACGTTTCCCTCATGTCCTCCACCTCGCAGATCGGTGGAAAGCTGCTTGCCGCAAAGGCCGGTGAGCTTGGCGCAATGGAAATGCCCGATCTCTTTTTCTGTCACAGCAATAACGCCATCGAGCTGGGGGTCGATTCGCTCCTTGACTGGAAGGAGCTGTTTTCCGACGAAGAGCTTGACCGATATATTCCCGGCTTTTTGGAGGATGGAATGGTGGAGGGACAGCTTGCGGTGTTCCCGATCTCCAAATCCACCCATCTTCTCTTTATTGCCGGCAGACAGTTTGAGCGTTTCTCGCAAGAGAACGGTGTGACCTATGACGACCTTGCCACCTGGGAGGGCTTCTTTGAGGTTGCCGAAAAATACTATGCCTATTCCGGCGGTAAGCCCTTCTGTGCACTCGATTATCCCATTCGCGCCATCGAGCTGAATGCCATGGAAAAGGGCGGTAAGAATTTCTACTCCGCCGATGGCTGGTATGACCTCGAAAATGCCGCCTTCAAGGCTTCCTATTTGGAATTTGCCGAAGCCATCGCCAAAGGACATATCGTGGTATCCGACCTGTATTCCAATACACAGATCATGACCGGAG
>CAZAWG010000267.1:0-2578 GCA_964488785.1 uncultured Oscillospiraceae bacterium
AAACCTCTGGGATGCTTTTTGGTTCTTTTTGCAGAAACAAAAAGAACGTTCCACCGTCCTTCGGACGAGCGCAGAAGCCTTTCGGCTTCGCAGAAACCGGGAATGCCCACAGCCATGAGCATTCCCGGTTTTTGTATATGCTTGTCGTTTTCTGATAAATTGTTTTATCTGGTTTTCAACAGGAAATAACGCGCTGTATAATCCTTCGGCATACGAATGGATAAGCGCGAGGTATTCTTATGATAACGGAATTCAGTCGGGATGGACGGATAAAGCATGGTCACTTCGACATCCTTTCCCTTGAAATATTTCGACAGGTCGATCTGAAGCACATCGTCTGCATCCTCAAATTTCCAGACCGCAAGCGTCATGGTATCGCCCTTTTCCGAAAGAAAACCAAGCGCCGAATGAGTCCGGTCGCACAGATTCAAATGACCGCACGGCCAAACCGGATAAGACGTGTGGATATGGGAACGATAGGCCTTGTAGACCTCGGTACCCTCACGAATGAGCTGCTTGTTGAAAGCATCCGCCTTATCAATACGTCCGGATAAATACAGAACGCCACACAGCGCATTGACCATATTAAAGGCGGTCTGTTCGCCGTCTGCCATGCTCTGCATACGCTTTTCATCGGCATAGACATCCTCGCCGCGTGCGTTTTCGTAGTAGCTCACCGGATAAGGATACGACCAGATACCTGCCTTTTCGGGCGCAATGCAAGCCGCCATGCCCGAAGCGATGGACGGATTGAAGAAATAATATTCCTGGTCAGAGGTACTTTGCAATTCGAAATGACGCAGTGTTCCATTGTCACAGCGCATGGCACCGCTTCCGCAGTTTTCGATCTTCAGATCGGGATATTTGGCTTTCACGCCATCGATCAGGGAATAGAACGCCTCTGCCGACTTTTTCAAGCCCTCAGCCGGAGACGAACCATCCATCTGCGCACCATACATCACCGAACGGTTATAGTCGTTTTTGATGAAGCGCACACCCATATTGTAGAGCATATCGAAAATGCCCTCGATATAGGCACGCTGTGCCGGGTCGGTATAATCGGCAAAATGACCATTCGATACCGGTACACCATTACGCATGAGCATACGATTTTTCGTCATGGGCGTATTCGGGGCGAGTGATTCGATCTCCAACCATGCACCCGGCTTCATACCAACCTCTGTAATACTGTCAAAAACGCCCTTTAAGCCGCCCTTGCCGTATTTTTCGTCGTTGACCGACCATTCACCAAGACCCTTGATGTACCAGCCGGCATCTAAGCAAAAGACCTCACAGCCGGCTTCGCTTGCCGCACGGATAAGTCCCGGCAAGGTTTTTTCATCACCGGCGCCCCATACGCAGTCCATATAAGTATTAAAGCAAGCCGGAGCGCTGTTATCCTCCGAATCCCAATGACTGAGGGTTGTTTTACGGCGTGCGATGAGTAGCTGCTTTGCTGCTTCGTCGAACGAACCGTTTGTACAGCCAAACAGGACAGGAGCCGCCGTAAAGGTTTCGCCCGGGATAAGAGTTTTCACAAAACCAGTCTCTTCATCGGCAGCATTAGCTTCCAAATAGAAGGTGCCTACGCCCATTTCATGTCCATTACGGTTACCTAACTCGAGTGTCCAGTTAAAGCCGCCCTCGATCTCCATATACCACGCCACGCCTGTCTCGGTATCCTCTGCGATGACGAGCGGATGATACCGACCGGTGCTCCAAGAGCCAATGGAACGAATGCGCCATGCGGTAGTATCCCACGCATGAGCGGCCTGCTTGGTGACGCCTAACTCGGACAGGGAGCCGGTTTTCCACTGGGCTTCGCCCTGCCAATGGGACTGGCAATAGTGGATCTTGATACGGTCATCGTTACGGAACCAGGTGGTAAGACCGCCATCAAAGATACCGCTGACATGAGCTGAGCCGAAATGAGTGAGAGTGACCGGCTTTTTTGATACATTTTTCACGGAATTGATCTGGCGGACGGCATCCGCGCCCGGAATGAAGGACATTTTGACGGTGACCTCCAGTGTATCGCCTGCGCAAAGGTATTTAGCGGTAATGCCGCTTTTGGTATACTTAAAGGAGGTACAGACGGCGTTTCCGTAGTGATTCGGCATGACAGCACAGCCATCTAAGCTTGGCATATCATCGGTATTCAAGGCAAGTGTGAAATTAGGCGCGATACCGGAAAGTGTTTCCGGCTTACTTTGCTCGGTGCCAAAGGAGGCCATACGGACGCTTTGGCCGGGTTCGCCCTCATAGGCGAAGAGCATATGGTTATGTTGGATCGTCATAGACATGGTAAAACTCCTATCTTGATTTATTTTTATTGTTTTGTAAGGCTTTGTTATTACGAAGCCGGAAGGCTTCAGCGCCTATTCATAGGCGGTGGAACGATCTTTTTGCTTCTGCAAAAAGATCCAAAAAGCAGCCGGGGACACCCTGCGACCCGCGTCACAAAACCCATGCGGAAGGAATTTTCATCAAATTCGGTAATATTATTTCCTCAACGAATTTGCGCAAATTCGGTTGCGCCATGAACCGCATGGCACGTTTTGTGCCGGTGCTAAGGGCA
>CAZAWG010000268.1:0-2569 GCA_964488785.1 uncultured Oscillospiraceae bacterium
CTATTAAAGAGCGATCTGTACACTGTTATGCGTGCCGTGACCGAGGAACGCTTATCCGAGGTGGAAGTCGAGTTTTCGCAGGGAGCTGCGTGCTGTGTGATCGTGGCTTCAAGCGGCTATCCGCAGAAATACGAGAGCGGCTATCCCATCACCATCGAGGATTCGATCAAGGATAGTGTGTTTGTGGCAGGAGCAAAACGAAATGCGGATGGTGTTTTGGTCAATGCCGGAGGACGTGTCCTGGGTGTCACAGCGACAGCGGACACACTCAAGGAAGCCGTTGACTGCGCTTATCAAAAGACCGCGCTCGTTCATTTTGAAAATGCATACAGCCGCAAGGATATCGGTGCCCGGGCACTCGCGGCATTAGCTGATAAGGCATAAGGAGTAAAAAACATGGTATATAGAGTATTTGTGGAAAAAAAGCCCGGCTTTACGCATGAAGCAGATGGACTTTTATCCGAAGCACGCGGACTTTTGGGCATTTCTTCCTTGGAAAGCGTGCGCATTCTCAATCGCTACGATGTGGAGAATCTGTCGGAGGAGCTGTTTGAATATGCAAAGCAGACCGTTTTTTCCGAGCCACAGCTTGATTCGGTTTCGGATGCGATAGATACAACGGGTGCGATCGCTTTCGCTGTGGAATATCTGCCGGGTCAGTTTGATCAGCGCGCGGATTCTGCTTCCCAGTGCATTCAGATCATCTCCCAGGGAGACCGTCCTACGGTTCGCACGGCAAAGGTCTATCTTTTGTTCGGCGCACTTAGCGAAAGCGATGTCGCAGAAATCAAAAAATATGTTATCAACCCGGTAGAAGCGCGTGAGGCTTCGTTTGAAAAGCCCGAAACGCTGGCTGCTGATTATACGGTTCCGGAGACGGTTCCGACCTTGGATGGCTTTACCTCGCTTGACCGTGAGGGACTTGCTTCTCTTATTGCAAGCTATGGTCTTGCAATGGATATCGATGATATCGAATTCTGCAAAGAATATTTTCTGTCTGAAAAGCGCGATCCAACCTTGACCGAGCTGCGCATGATCGATACATACTGGTCGGATCATTGCCGTCACACGACCTTCCTTACCACCATTGATAAGGTGTCCTTTGCCGATCCGCTTTTGCAGACAACCTATGAGGACTATCTTAAGACCCGTGAGGAGCTTGGTCGCACTAAGCCGGTCAATCTGATGGATATCGCAACGCTTGCCACTCGCTTTTTAAAGGCACATGGAAAGCTGCCGCGTTTGGACGAATCGGAAGAGATCAATGCCTGCACGGTCAAGATTAACGTAGAGGTAGACGGCGAAAAACAGCCGTGGTTACTTCTGTTTAAGAACGAAACACACAATCATCCGACCGAGATCGAGCCGTTCGGCGGTGCGGCCACCTGTATCGGTGGTGCGATCCGCGACCCACTTTCGGGACGCTCCTATGTGTATGCCGCTATGCGCGTGACGGGCGCCGCAGACCCGACAAAACCGGTTTCTGAAACTATCCCCGGTAAGCTTCCCCAGCGCAAGATCGTCACCACAGCTGCCGCAGGCTATTCTTCTTACGGTAACCAGATCGGGCTTGCGACCGGTATGGTGGATGAACTGTATCACGATGGCTATGCTGCCAAGCGTATGGAGATCGGTGCCGTGGTTGCTGCCACTCCTGCCGACCATGTGCGCCGCGAATGCCCGGCTCCGGGTGATGCCGTCATTCTTTTGGGTGGTCGCACCGGGCGCGATGGCTGCGGCGGTGCAACCGGTTCTTCCAAGGCACACACGGCTTCCTCTCTTGAAACGTGCGGCGCAGAGGTGCAAAAGGGTAATGCACCGGAGGAGCGTAAGCTCCAAAGGCTATTCCGCAATGCCGAAGCCTGCCGTATGATCAAACGCTGCAATGATTTTGGTGCAGGCGGTGTATCGGTTGCGGTTGGCGAGCTTGCAGATGGCTTGGATATTGATTTGAACGCCGTTCCCAAGAAATACGAGGGCTTAGACGGCACGGAGCTTGCTATCAGTGAGTCGCAGGAGCGTATGGCAGTCGTGGTCGAACCGAAGGATGTGGAGCGTTTCTTAGAGATCGCCCAAAGCGAAAATCTGGAAGCGACGGTTATTGCTTCGGTCACTGAGCAGCCGCGCCTGGTTATGCACTGGAACGGCAAGACGGTCGTTGACCTCAGCCGTGAATTCTTAAATTCCAACGGCGCGGAAAAGCATATCGAAATCGATGTGGCTTCTCCTGCTGATTTCGCAAAAAAGACGGATGCTTGTTTTGAAACGGCTATCCGTGCGCTTGCAAGTGACCTTAATGTCTGCTCCAAGCGTGGTCTTTCCGAGCGCTTTGACTCCACCATCGGTGCCGGCACGGTGCTTATGCCGTTTGGCGGTAAGCTGCAGCATACGCCTATTCAGGCCATGGCGCACAAAATTTCCGTGGAGAATGGTCACACCGACACCTGCTCGGTCATGTCCTGGGGCTATAATCCGTATATCGCCGAAAAGATCCCGTATCACGGCGCTTATCTTGCCGTGGTCGAGAGCATTTCCAAGCTGATCGCCACCGGCGCGGATTTCAAGGATG
>CAZAWG010000269.1:0-268 GCA_964488785.1 uncultured Oscillospiraceae bacterium
GTCGATTGTCTTACAGGAAAAGCTCCAAAAAGAACTGAACCTTGGGTTTTGCTACAGTCCCTTGTCTTTTTTCGATCACACAATACCCTGCGCATTCATGGCATCCACGACCTTCTCAAACCCGGCGATATTCGCACCTACCACATAATTTCCCTCAAAGCCATATTTCTTTGCCGCCTCATCGATGTTGTGATACAGACCGACCATGATCTTCTTCAGCTTTTCATCAACCTTTTCAAATGACCAGCTCAAGCGCTCGCTGTTTTGC
>CAZAWG010000269.1:278-2563 GCA_964488785.1 uncultured Oscillospiraceae bacterium
ATCTCCAACGCCGAGGTCGCAACACCACCGGCATTCGCCGCCTTGCCCGGCAGGAAATAGACCCCTTTTTCCAACAGATAGTCGGTCGCTTCGGCAGTGGTCGGCATATTGGCGCCCTCAGCCACGGCAAGCACGCCTCCGGCGACAAGCGCTTTTGCATCCTCTAACGAAAGCTCATTTTGCGTGGCACAGGGAAGCGCGATATCCGTCTGAACGCTCCATACGCCCTTGCCCTCATGGTATTCGGACCGGGGACGATAGCTCCTATATTCGGTCAGCCTCTGTCGGCAGACTTCCTTGATCTGCTTGAGAGCGGCGACATCGATGCCCTCCGGGTCATACACCCAGCCGGTCGAATCGGAGCAGGTGACCACCTTTGCGCCCAGCTGCTCTGCCTTTTCGATGGCATAGATCGCCACATTGCCGGCACCCGAAACCGTGACCGTCTTGCCTTCGAGCGTTTCCCCATGGCATTTTAACAATTCCTCTACGATGTAAAGAAGCCCATAGCCGGTCGCCTCGGTCCTTGCAAGCGAACCGCCGAAGGACAGCCCCTTGCCGGTCAATACGCCCTCAAACAGCCCGCGCAGCTTTTTGTACTGTCCGAACATATAACCGATCTCCCGTGCGCCGGTCCCGATATCGCCTGCCGGAACATCTGTATCAGCACCGATATATTTGCACAGCTCGCTCATAAAGCTCTGGCAGAACGCCATGATCTCCCGGTCAGACTTTCCTTTGGGGTCAAAATCCGAGCCCCCCTTGCCGCCGCCGATGGGAAGCCCGGTCAAGGAGTTTTTGAAGATCTGCTCAAAGCCTAAAAACTTGATGATGCTGAGATTGACCGAGGGGTGCAGTCTAAGCCCTCCCTTATAGGGGCCAAGGGCACTGTTGAACTGGACACGGTAGCCGGTGTTCACACGAACCTGTCCGTTGTCATCGATCCATGGCACACGGAATTTGATCTGTCTTTCGGGATTGACAAGTCTTTCCAGCAACGCATCCCGCCGAAAGGCTTGCTCATTGGCCTCTACCACCGGGCGAAGGGACAGAAGCACTTCCTTTACTGCCTGATGAAACTCCGGCTCATGGGGATTTTCCTTTACTACTCTTTCGATCACTTCATCTACATACGACATACCGTTTTCCTCCTCTGGTACTTTTTGTGGAAAAGAAAAACGTCCTTAACGGCAGACTGTTACTGCACATTAAAGACGTCCTTGCCTTTTCTCTTGTTTGTTTGGCTTTATAAAAGAAAAACGTCCTTGAGTATGCACACTCAAAGACGCCCTTGCCTTATGAGCCGTATTATACACCGTCTTTTTGGATTTGTCAAGCCCCTTTTTTCGATTTTTCAAATTTTTTTCGCGTTTCTCTTGACATTCCCTTTCGTTTTGCGTATAATTACGATAGATGAGCAAGGGCGTTCATTTTAGCACAGGCACACGTCTGTGTTAGAATGAGCGCCCTTTTTCAAAAAACACTAAAGAGAGGTTGAAGCATATGAACTATACCCGTGAAGAGGTTCTGCAATATATTATCGAAGAGGATGTCAAATTTATCCGTCTTGCCTTTTGCGATGTATTCGGCAAGCAGAAAAATATATCGATCATGCCGCAGGAGCTGTCCCGTGCCTTTACCGAGGGTATCGCGTTTGATGCTTCTGCCATCGAGGGCTTTGGCGATGAAACAAAATGCGATCTGCTTCTCCACCCGGAGCCGGAAACGCTCATGCCGCTTCCCTGGCGTCCGGAGCATGGACGAGTTGTGCGGATGTTCTGCCACATCTCCTATCCGGATGGAACGCCGTTTGAAAAGGATACGAGAGGTCTGCTGAAGGAAGCCATCCGAAAAGCCGAAAAAGCCGGCTACAGCTTCTCCTTCGGTGCAGAGCAGGAATTCTATCTGTTCAAGCAGGATGAAAACGGACAAAGGACGACGCTCCCTTACGATGAAGCCGGGTACATGGATATCGCGCCGGAGGATAAGGGCGAAAACATTCGCCGGGAAATATGCCTGTTACTCGAGCAGATGGGGATCTGTCCCGAAAGCTCTCACCATGAGGAGGGACCCGGACAAAACGAGATCGATTTCCGCTATTCCGATCCCCTTACCGCTGCCGATCATGCGCTCACCTTTCAAACGGTCGTTAAGACGGTAGCGCACCGGAATGGTCTATATGCCGACTTTTCTGCAAAGCCGTTAGAGGACAGACCCGGCAACGGCTTTCATATCAATATGTCGGTAAAGCCGAATCCGGCCTCCGAAAACCTATGCTATATGAT
>CAZAWG010000270.1:0-2540 GCA_964488785.1 uncultured Oscillospiraceae bacterium
ATATTCTTTCGGTTTGTCCGGCAGCTTTTATTTTTCCACGCGTCAATATGGCGCTCCCACGCTGGTGGGAAGTGGAGCATCCGGACGAATGCAACGACACCGGTCGCTTTATCCCGGAGAAAAAGCGAGCGTGCTTTTCTTCGGATGCCTGGGCGGAGGAAACCAAGCGTTTGCTTACTCTTTTTATTGAGCACGTGGAGCGCAGCGACTACCGTGACCACATTTGCGGCTATCAATTGGCCGGCGGCAATACGGAGGAGTGGTTTCCCTTTGATTTTAAAGGCTCCATAGGAAAAAGGTCACGGGAAAGGTTTTCGGAATATGCTTTGGAAAAGGGCATATCCGAAACGGAGGAAGAATACTATAAATTCCTTTCACACATGGTTGCCGGACGTATCTGTGAATTTGCAGCCTGTGCGAAAGAGTTGACCGGCAAGCGAGTCGTGATCGGATGCTTTTACGGATACAATTTTGAACGACCGGATAAAGAATCCTGCCACAATGCTTTAGACGAAGTCCTTACGTGCCCGGACGTGGATTTTATTTGCAGTCCGGTTTCTTATGGTCATGCAAGAAGAGGTGGTATCGATCATCCCTGTATGTTAGCAGTGGATTCTTTAAAAAAGCACGGAAAGCTGTATTTTGCGGAAAACGATTCCAGAACCCATTTGACAAGACCCTTGTTTGATATTCCACATTTTCACCAGCCGGTATTTCAGGCACGCGATAAGGCTTTAGCTATCGAAAACATGAAGCTCCACTATGCAAGAGCCTTAACGCATTCCCATGCGCTGTGGTGGTTTGACATGGGCGGCGGCTGGTATGGCGACCGGTGCTATATGGATATGCTGGAGAAATTTTTACAGATCACAAAGGAAGCGATGACAAAGGATAGGAGCAGTGTCAGCGAAGTGGCACTGTTGATCGATCCGAATATGTTAAACGCCATCACGCTTGGCGACCAAAACGCCGCAGTCGTTTCGGAAATTCGCTTTCCCATGGGCTTAGCCGGTGCGCCGTATGACTGCTATCTGGCAAGCGACTATGCCGACATCCGGGATAAATACCGCGCCTTTGTTGTCCCTTGTCCGATCAAGACAGCGACTTTGGAGCAGATCCTCCGCGACGAGCGTCCGGTTTTGGCGGTCACCGCTGCGATAACGTCGGCAGAAATCCGTGCATTCTACAAAGCTTCCGGTGTTCATCTATATTGCGAAAAGGATGCCGTAATTTTTGCAAACAGCAGCTATTTGTTTTTGCATACGACAAAAGCAGAAAATTACCGCTTGAATTTGCCGAACGAAAAAAAGCTTCGCCAGATTTTTGGGGAACCGGTTGACATAAATACCGATATCCTTGGCGAAAACAGCGGCTATCTGTTTGAATTGATTTAATAAGAAAACCAAAAGGAACGAGCCCCTCGGTGTGGGTTCGTTCCTTTTGCTGCTGTTTATTGTTTGTCCGAAATATAGGCGACGGTCTGCATGGGGACGGTCAAAACGCCATCTGTTGCATAGGTGTCAAAAAGCGTTTGGAGGGCATTCAGAAATTCAGAATAGCCTGCATCTCCTTCACGTAGAGCATAAGAAGAGGACAATACGCGCTGTGTATAGCCTGTGCGGTCGTAGACTTGACTGTTGTCTGCATAAAAGACCTTGCATCGGTTCTCAAAAAAGGCACGACACTTTTCATCGCCGGTTCCCTTTGAGAAGCCTTCGAAGGTGGGACAATATCTGCTGCAGAGGGCGGCAAGGGCTTTATTGCATTCGGCGGTCAGGTCACGGGAATTGTAAACAAGGAGAATACGACCGCTTGGCTTTAAAATACGTGCGCATTCCTTTTTAAAAGCGGCTTGGTCGAACCAGTGAAAGGCTTGTGCGGCCGTGATGTGATCGACACTGTGTGCCGGGAGTGTTGTGCTTGCATCGGTCCCGTTTACAGGAAAAAAGTCTTTGTTGGCAGACAGCTTTTCTTCTGCCTTTTTTCGCATATCGAAATTGGGTTCAACGGCGTATACACAGTATCCGTTTTGTAACAGCTGTTCACTGAAGATACCCGTGCCTGCGCCGATGTCTGCAAACACGCTACCTTCTGGGATGTGGAGTGTTTCCTTGAAATATGCAAAAAGCGAATCGGCGTAGCGCGGACGTGCTTTAGCGTAGAGCTCACCCTTGTTTGTAAATCTATCTGTATTATTCATGGCGTTCCTTTCATCTGCGCCGTGACTTCTTCGAATGTTCTTCCCCACGCGGACAGATATCCTTATAATCGCAGTACTCACACGCATCGTGCCCCTTGGAAGCATCGGGAGAGGCGCGTTTATCGCCCCGGCGAATGCCATCGGCAAAGCTTTTGGAAAAATCCGTCACTTCTTCTAAAAGAGCCATCAGTTCTTCCTCGCTCAACGTATTTTTGGCATTTTCCGGCAAGAGTCCTGCTTCTAATTTTACCGGGACATATCGCCCGCTTCCGGTCTTATCCATGGCGAAAATGACATCGAAATCGCGCACGGCAATGCCGCTGGTTTCATTGGCATAATC
>CAZAWG010000271.1:0-2526 GCA_964488785.1 uncultured Oscillospiraceae bacterium
GTGCTATACTATGTTGGATTTATGCCATTCCCCTATCCCGACTCCGGCACTTACTATTATATAAATGAGGGAAAACCATGGACACCATCGAGCTGTTCGGAACAGAAAAAATATCCAGGCTTTTGTTTAAGCTTGCTCCACCCGTCATGCTTGCCCAGCTCATTCAGGCGCTGTATAACATCATAGACAGCCTGTTTGTGGGACACTATTCGGAATCCGGCTTGACCGCGCTGTCTATCATCTATCCGATACAGCTGCTCATGATCGCTTTCGCCGTTGGAACAGGTGTGGGCATCAACACCGTCATGTCAGCCAAGCTTGGCATCGGACAAACGGAAAAATCCGATGAATATGCCGGTATCGCCACACCGCTGGCACTGGCACTGTGGGGCATATTTGCCGCCGTATGCTGGTGCATTCTGCCTACCTTTGCCGCTATGTCCACCAAGGACCCGGTCATTGCCGCCGATGTGGTCACTTATGGACGTATCGTGTGCGTGTTCGGTATCGGCCTGTTTTTGGAAAGCGTTTGGACAAAGGTCTTACAGGCACGCGGCGATATGAAAACGCCCATGTATGCCCAAATTGCCGGAGCGCTTACCAATATCGTTTTAGACCCACTTCTCATCTTTGGTCTTTTTGGATTTCCGGAAGCCGGCATTGCCGGGGCAGCCCTTGCAACGGTCGCCGGTCAGCTCGTTGCCGCGCTCATCGTGATGAAAAGAGGTTTTCAACGCTCCCCGGCTCTTTCTCTGTATGCCCATCATATCCGGAGGATCTTCCGTTTGGGGCTTCCCAACATTCTTATGCAGTCGGCGTATACCTTTTACATTTTGGGACTCAATCTCATTCTTTCCACCTTTTCCGATCAAGCCGTCACCGCCCTTGGAATATATTATAAATGGCAGACCTTTTTCTTCATTCCGCTTGGGGCAATGCAGACCTGTATCGTGCCGATCATCAGCTTCAATTATGCGGCAAGGAACATCGAACGCTGCAAAAAAACGCTGTCCGCCGCCGTTTTCTTCGGCCTTGCACTCATGGCTGTTGGCACGCTGTGCTACGTTTCGATCCCCACACAAATGCTCCGCGTATTCACAAAGGACGAGATCGTTGTCGCCATCGGAAGGATCGGCTTCCGTTTCGTGGGAGTCAGCTTTATTCCCATGGTCACCTCGCTTATTTTCCCGGTATTTTTTCAGGCAGTCGGCTCCAGCCTCAAAAGCTCAGCCCTCACCGTCATTCGAACGGTCGTGCTGTTTGTGCCGCTCGGCTATCTGTTTTCCCGGTTCGGCTTGAACCGATTCTGGATGACCTTCCCGGTGACCGAAACCATCACCAGCGCCGTCGGCTTTGTATTCTACCACGGCTTCTTACAAAAAGCCTATGTCCGAGAATCTGCACCTGTCCGTACAGACCTGCTACAGGAGGTCGCCTTAAAGCCCTCTGCTCCCGGCGTAATCATCACCATCGCCCGTGAGCATGGCTCATCCGGCAAGCAGCTCGGCAAGCTTGTGGCAGAAAAGCTCGGCATTCCCTTTTATTATAAGGAAATGATCGCTCTTGCGGCACACGAAAGCGGACTCGATCAGGAATTCATTTCGGATATCCACCAAAACGCGCCGGAGCTGCTGCAAAGCCTGTATTTGAGTACCAAGGTAGTCGGGCACGCCCTCCAAGCGCAGGAGAAGATCATCCGAAAAATCGCCGAAAACGGCAGCTGCGTTCTGGTGGGACGCGCCGCCGATTATGTGCTGCGCGAAAACCCAAATGTGGTACGTGTTTTCGTTCACGCCGATAAAGAGGTGCGCATTCACCGCGTGATGTGCTCCTATGGCGACAGCCGTGCGCAGGCTATGCGGCATATCCGTTCGTCCGATAAGGCGCGCGGGGCGTACTACAAGCATATCTCCGGACACCGTTGGGGAGACAGAACACAGTATGAGCTGTATTTGGATTCCACGCAAGGAGTAGAGCAGGCAGCCAATGTGCTTCTTGCCCTTGCGCGTGAAAGAAACGCGGCGATCCTTGGCGAAAAGGCAACAAATGCATAGTCTTATTCTACAAAATAGCCGAAAAATCATAGTCCGATTTGGATAAAAGACCGATTTTTGTCTTTTTTTTAAAAATGCTTGATTTTTGCACATAACCGTGCTATAATGGCTGTAAACTTAATGTTAAAAACAGTCAAACAAAATATAGAGGCGCGAAAACGATCAGTACCGCCCCACAGGCGCTCAAACGCCGCGGAATGGGACAGGGAAAGGTGCTTTCGCCGAAATGACAAAATGATTTGAGCGTTTTGCCGTTGGACGTGCGCAGAATATACGCACGGCTGTCGCAAATTTTTTTGCGGAGTGCTATATTCGATTTTGTCTTGGATTTTGTATTTCAAAACGGTCGAAGCACTTGCACTTTGACCGTTTTTATATTTTAAGTCACACTATTTTATTTTTTGGAGGAATTACCCATGAAAAAGCTCGTCTCATTTTTAGCCATTGCCGCGTGTGCCGCACTGCTTCTCAC
>CAZAWG010000272.1:0-2525 GCA_964488785.1 uncultured Oscillospiraceae bacterium
GTATACCATTGATGCCATCTACGCCAGCGACATACGCCGTGCCTTTTCGACCGCTAAGCACACCGCCGACCGGCGCGGGATGGAAGTCGTCCCGCACGAGGGCTTGCGCGAGATCTATGCCGGGGTCTGGGAACGCATGAAATTTGATGATATCGCCATGCGCTATCCGGAGGAATACCGGGTATGGCATGAGGATATTGCCTGCGCCACGCCGCCGGAGGGCGAAAGCGTCGCAGCACTTGCCGCACGCGTGAATGCTGCGTTTGAGCGCATTGCGCTGGAAAACGACGGCAAGACCGTGCTTGTAGCGACCCACGCCACCCCCATTCGCGCCATGCGCTGTCTGTGGACGGACAAGACCCTTCAGACCATGGCACAGACGCCCTGGGCTCCCAATGCTTCAGTCACCAAAGCGGTATACGATGGTAGCTTCCATTTGGAGGAATATGGCTATGCGGAGCATTTACTATCCGCAGGACTATTGACGGGACTGCCGAAAAAAATATGATAACATGGAGATCTGCGTATGAGTTACAACGTATATCCGGTCACGGAAACGGAGCTTTTTCACGATGGCTATCAAATCAAGATCAACGGCAAGCCCGTGTCGCCGGATACGGCGCGTGTGTCGGCCTTCCCCTTCAATCGCCGTTGGCCGGGACATCAACGAACGCTTGATCAGACCGAGCTTGTGAATTTTCTGTCCTTGGAAACGGATGAAGAATTGCACTTTGAGCTTACCCCCAAGCAGCCCTTCGAACAGGTGGTCATCCGTCCGGTAACGCTCGGCATTGAGCCGGAGATCACGGACGATGGTCGTATTCTGTTCACCTTAAAGCAGCCGGCTTATTTTACGGTAGAGCCGTATGGCCGTCGGAATGCCTTACATATTTTTGCCGACCCTGTGTCCCGGTATTCTGTGAACAAGGACGATGACAATGTGTTGTATTTTGGCAAAGGAACACATTTTCCGGGCTTTATACAGCTGCAAAGCGGTCAGACCCTGTTTCTGGAGGAAGGAGCGGTCGTATACGGCTGCGTAAGAGCCATGGATGCGCAGGATATCACCATCTGCGGACGCGGCATTCTGGATAACAGCCAAAACCTTGAAACAGTTCTGTATGAAGCAAACGAAGAAAACAATGAGGTTGCGGTAAACAATGTTGTCCGGGAGCATACGATACAGTTAGAGTATTGCAAAAATGTCCACATTGAGGGCATAACGATACGCGATTCGCTGGTCTACAATATCCGTCCGATCGGATGCGAGGGTTTGTGCATTGAAAATGTGAAGATCATCGGCTGTTGGCGGTACAATTCCGATGGAATCGATATGCACAACTGTACCCATGTCCGGATAAACAACTGCTTTATCCGCACCTTTGATGACAGTATCTGTGTCAAGGGCTTTGACTGCTATTATGAGGGCGATGTGGAAAAGGCTGTCCACGATGCCATGTACCGAAACGGCAAAAGCTACGATATATTTGAAAATGTTCTTGTCACAAACTGTGTTATCTGGAACGACTGGGGAAAATGTCTGGAGATCGGTGCGGAAACACGCGCCGAGGAAATACGCGATATCACCTTTCAGGACTGTCATATCATCCATGTGACAGGGCCGGTGTTAGACTGCATGAACGTGGATTATGCCTGTGTTCATGATGTGGTCTACCGGGATATTTCGATCGAATACGACGATAGCCTTCCGACTCCGGCTATTCAAACCTCCGATGCAGACAATGTTTATACAAATCGCATTCCGGACTATGCGCCGGATATGATCTCTGTGTTGGTGTGCTTCCATCACGAATATTCGGCCGGTGGCGGACGGCGCGGAAAAAATCATCATTTTCTGTTTGAAAACATTCGGTTGTATGCAAAACAGCTTCCTAACCTTGCGTTTGAGGGCTATGACCGGGAGCATAGGACGTCCGATATCCGGATCAGGGGCTTGTTCTTAAACGACCGTCCCCTTTCCAAAACGGAGCTTGCTCTGCGGCAAAACGAATTCTGTGAAAGCATAACCGTAGAATAACGGCAATTAAAGGACACTGCTACGCATATCTGAAAACAAACTATGAAAAATTGAATTTTCCTCTTGCAATGGGGAAAACTATATGCTATAATAAAATGAAAAAGGTTTTGTGCCGCACGCGATGATTCTGTATTCCTGCGGTGCAAGCCCTATTCGTTCCCAAAGATCGTTAAAAATTTATTTATCGAAAGGTGCGAAAAACCATGTTAAACAAGAAAACCGTAGAAGACGTAAACGTAACCGGTAAGCGCGTGCTTGTCCGCTGTGACTTCAACGTGCCGCTCAAGGACGGCGTGATCACCAGCGATAAGCGTATCGTGGCTGCGATCCCCACCATCAAGTATCTGTTAGATCAGGGCGCAAAGGTCATCCTTTGCTCGCATATGGGCAAGCCGCACGCCATCTTTACCGAGGGCTTTGGCTTGGATAAGAAGGAAAAGAAAAAGGTCGAGGCTCTTCCGGAGGCAGAACAGGCTGCTGCAAAGGC
>CAZAWG010000273.1:0-2523 GCA_964488785.1 uncultured Oscillospiraceae bacterium
CAAGGAAGCAAAAAGATCGTTCCACCGTCCTCTGTACGAACGAAAAAGCCTTCCGGCTTCACGGAAACCGAAATTCGACTTTCTTTTGCATGACAATGCTTATTTCCGATGGCTCTTCACAAGCAGTGCCGCCACCAGCGAAAACACCATCACAGCCGTAATGCCGGCGGCGGCTCCCGTAAGCCCCGAAAAAATGCCGAATACCCCCTTTTCGGCTATCGCTTTTTCCGTGCCCTTGATCAGGCTGTATCCAAAGCCGGTCAAGGGCACCGTTGCGCCTGCGCCTGCAAACTTCACAAGCGGCTCATAAAGTCCAAGAGCGGTCAAAACTGCGCCGCCGACCGCATAGCCCACTAAGATACGCGCCGGGGTCCATTTTGTTTTATCAATGAGTATCTGCGCAAGCACACATAAAAGCCCACCAACGATAAAGCATTTTAGATACATCATACATTTTCTCTCCTTATACTATACCCTCTCAAAGCAGACCAGATGTCCGATACCCGGTATCGACAGTCCCTGTTGGATACTTTGTGGGCTCATCAGTGCCCCCGTCCCGGTCAACAGCACACGCCGCATAGCTCCTTTTTTCAGTGCCGGGAACAGATGTCCTGCCGTCACCACGGCACTGCACCCACACCCGGAGCCACCACAGCCGACCTTCTGCTTTTCAAGGTCATAGACCGTCATGCCTCCATCGCACAGTCGTTCCCCCGGTATCACACCCTTTTCGGCAAGCATTTCGCGCGTAAGCGACAGCCCTTCTCTGCCGAGATCTCCGGTCATGATCGTATCGTAGCTTGCTGCGCTTTCGCCGGTATCGGACAAATACCGTAAAATGGTATCGGCGGCGGCACTCGCCATCGCCGCACCCATATTGCCGGTATCGCGTATGCCGCGATCGGATACAATGCCATACATCCCACGTGTCAGTGCCACGCAGGCTTCCTCCGGTTTTGCGCGTGACAGCAGCACCGCACCTGCGCCGGTCACGGTGGTCTGCGCGGTCGTTCCGGACAAAGCTCCGTATTCGAGCGGATAGCGAAACTGCCGTTCAGCGGTGCAGAAATGGGAGGAAGCGACCACAAGGGCCGTTTCGATCTGTCCGGCATCGATAAGCAAGGCGGCGGTGAGAAGCCCGGCGGCAAAGGTGGAACACGCACCATACAGTCCTAAATACGGAATGTCAAACTCACTTAGCCCATACGCACTGGAGGTACACTGATTCATAAGGTCACCGGCGATCATAAGATCAACCTGCTTTTCGGTACGCCCGGCTTTGGCAAGCAGCGTATTGACGGTCATACGCACCATTTCCGCTTCCGCCTTTTCAAAGGTCCCGGTACCCAGATCATCGCTGTCGCAGTATACATCCAAAATGCTTCCAAGAGGTCCCTCGCGCTCCAAGGCTCCACCCGAAAGGGCTGCTTCGACAAGCTTGATCCGATGCTTTAAATATAAGGTGCCGTGCGGCGCTTTTTCGTTTTTCATGACCATCGCTCCTTTGTTCTTCCTTTCGAGTTTTCCCCTTATTCAGGAAAAATATGTGCTTTTTTCGATAAAAAGAATGTTTCAGAAAAAAACACCTAAATTTCACTTTGCACACCGGGCTGTTACACACTCATCTTTTATACTGGCTCTTGTAAAATGTATCAAAATGTCAACAACAAGGAAAGGTATGGTCATATGAGCGAACCGATCACCACGCCGGAAGTGGGAACTCCTCCGGTAGAGCAAGCGCCACCCAAACAGGCACTCGATCCCAAAGCCGAAAAAAAGAAGCTGAAGGAAGAAAAGAAAGAAGCCAAAAAGGAAAACACCCCTCCCACGCGCCCAACACGCGGCAAAAAGCGAAAAAAGAAGATCAAAAGGATACTTCTCTGGCTTCTCCTGCTCGCCGCCCTTGGAGTCTTTGTCGCCTATAGGATGGGGTGTTTCAGCGGCAAAGGAATGCAAAATCAAGAGAATTACAACACTTTCACCGTTGCGCGACGCGACATTCAAAATGTTTTATCCGGCACCGGCACACTTTCCCCGGCTGACAGCTACACCGTCACCGTGCTTGCCAGCGGTGAGATCATCGAGGATTATTTCGAAGAGGGCGATACGGTATACGAGGATCAGCTCTTAATGCGGCTCGATTCCGAAAGTCTGGATTCCTCCTTAGAGCGTGCGCAGAACAACTATGACAACGCCTTGAAAAACTTAGAGGATCTGAAAGAGGACAAAGCGGATCTGACCATTTATTCCGACTACACCGGTATCGTGAAAAGCATGGATTGGGAGATCGGGGACAATGTCATGCAGGGTACACTCATTGCCAGCATCATTGACCGCGAAACCATGCTTATCGATATTCCTTTCATGGAAAACGATGTGCAAAGCATTGCACCCGGACAAAACGCTATACTCACCATTGAAAGCTCTCTCGAGCAGTTAGATGGGGTGGTGAAGGAAATATCGCCGCTATATGATATCAACGACAATAGCGTAAAAACCTATGATGTGACCATTGCCGTCACC
>CAZAWG010000274.1:0-2519 GCA_964488785.1 uncultured Oscillospiraceae bacterium
AATTTTTTGAAAAAATGAAAAAAAGGTCTTGACAAAGCTTTGTCAAGACCAAAAGTTGAAAATCAGAGTGAGATTTAAGCTATTTTGCGATAATAAGAATGCCCTCATTGGAGCGAATTGCAATGGAATATTCACCTGTCGCGGCATTGTAATTTACCGGAACTCTGCCATTTCCGTTGTAGGCGATAATCGTTTTTTCGTCACAGCGGAAAACCACATTCGAGGATGTTGGGTTTTCATCGAGGTAATCGTCTGCGGCAACCAAAAACACCGCCTTTTTAGAGTTATCACTTCGTCCGGTGAGGTCGCCGACAACAAGCTGTTTAGCCGCATCACTCCGAAGCTCCATAAACACACCGTTATTGAATGCGGCGACAGGTGTCTGCTTGAGCGTCTCATTTGCCTCAAAGCCCACAAACTGAGTTGCAGTACAGCGATATTTCATATAATGCTCGCCGAGAGTCGAAATTTCTTTATTGATCTTTTTCAGCTTTTCGTACTGTTCGGTCTTATTGCCCTTTTCGTCAACGACCTGGTTTGTCCACCAACCGGCGGTATAGCAAGCCCAGATGATCGTTTCTACCCCAAACGCCATTGCGGAAAAAGCCTGAAAGCGCAGGCGGTTTTCGCTTATCCACTCATCTTCTCTGCTCGAATTGACCTGCGGTACGAACCAGAAGCTGCGACCATACCGTCTTGCAGCATCGGCAACGATACGAAGGTTCTCATAGCAGCCCATTACGTTACGGGTAGAGTATACATAATAGTCGTAGCAAATATAGTCTAACGGGACATTTTTGCAATACTCCTCAATATGCTCGGCATAGGTTTCCGTTCCGAGCTGGTTTACGGTTTCATCCGAGGTATTCTTTGCAACGGAAGCATAGTTGGGATAAAGATTGAGATAGGCGAACTGCTTGGGAAAATCATGGAGCTGCGCATTGACGACCTCGCGATAATACGGAAAATCTAAGGCCGAAGGCTCATCGCCGATATCAATGCCCCAAAGGGCAGGATGATCGACAAAATTCTTTGCGGCTTCATGATATTTTTCAATGGGGTTCAAGGTACTCATTTTTCCGGCGTTCTCACCGCTGCCGCCCCACCAGCCGGGAAATACATCGTTTACAACCGCGCCGATACCATGCTTATAGAACAAGTCAAGTGTCGGGCGGTCTGAACTCATGCTGACGATAAAATCAAGGCCGCAGTCCTTTACGTCCTTTATATGTTGCTCGGTTCTTGCATACGGTCGAAGATAATACGCGCCAAGATTCAGGCGGCTTCTGTCCATTCTTGTATTCATTTTAAACTCCTCTCAAACATTTTTTCTGCCAAGATAACGAAAAACCTGCTCTTTATACGCAAGATAAGCTGTCCCAAAGACACTTTCCAGATAGCGCTCCTCCTGTAATATTTGCCGATGCAGCATGACCATAGCAAACACAGAAAAGCCAAGCGTCAGCAGATTTCCGTACATCAGCAGCACGCCGACATACATAAAGTCAAAGCCCAGAAACGCCGGATTGCGGCTGAAGCGATAGATGCCTGTTGTGACAAGCTCTGTTTCATTTTGTTCGGGGATACCGGCACGCCAGCTGTCCTTCATCTGCAAAACGGCAAGCAGAAAGATCAAATCCCCTAACATTCCCACGCAAAAGCCGCTAAAGCGGGCACTCGTTGGCATATGATTCCAACAGCAAAGGATGGATAAAAGCTGTGCCGCCACAACGCCCACCGTTGCAATGCTCATGAGCGTTTCTACGGTATGCAGTTCTTTTTCCTTTCTCCGTCCGATTTGATTTGTTTGGATTCCGTGACGCTTCTGCAACAGCATTTTTATAAAGTAAATGCTGTAAAAAAACGCAAGCACCAACAGTGCAAGTAAAGGATATAGTGTTTCTTCTCCCAATATAACAATCATTCGTGACACTCTTCTCCTCATCTTTTTCTTTTCACGAGCATACCGACCACAAGCCCCACCAGCATTCCGTAAATCGGACCGTTGCCACCAAAGGCGGAGACATCTTTCTTTTAGTTATTACACTATTATTATACACAAATCGCACGAAAAAGTCAGTGGTTTCGTACGATTTTGAATGTGAATTTATTCTTTTTATCTGCATTTCATAGGTTCATGTTGTCTTTTTATCCTTTCAACCGTTTTTATTACTGATAAAAATTTAATAATACAAAAAAAGTGTATTTATTCTGCTTGCACTATGTTCTCTATTTTCACATTGCGTAGATTTTCTATTCCCACAATTGAAGGAGTTCCCCTTTTTTATTGATAACATCTGTAGATTTTAAAAAATCATTTACGCTTACCATTTTTCTTACTCTATCCGCTTTTTCAAAAATATACTTGATAATCACATTTTACATCAAATTATATAAAAAATCAATACTTTCATTGCGATTTTTTTCGTATTATTGTTTTACAAGCTGTTGACAAGCACCCTTTGGCCCTCGTCGGCCTTATAGCGGTGCTGCTTGCCGTTGTAGAGAGACACCATACC
>CAZAWG010000275.1:0-2502 GCA_964488785.1 uncultured Oscillospiraceae bacterium
GTGCACCAAAAGCGGCAAGCAAGTTTGCCTAAGATAAGAGATAACAGATAATAGTGAACAAATAAGACACATTGTATTTACGTTGCTTTTGTACTATTATCTGTTATCTCTTATTTTTATCTATCTATAAAAGCCGGTGTCGCTTTCTATGCAAAAGATGCTTCACAGTCTTTCCGACTATCTGTCCGGCGGCGAATGGTTAGACGATTATCAAATGGATGAGAAAAATCAGCTACCATCGACACTTAAGCGTGGCGTTTTATCGCAGGATGGGCTTTATGACCTTTTGTGCGAGACTTCAAAAGAATAATGTCGTTTCTTTGTAGAATGCTGTCTTGTCTTTTGGAAAGCAGTATGATATAATGATTTCAAGAAAAGCTTAAAATCAATGAATTGCCTGACGGCAAGAATTGAAACCTACGGTTTCGTGAATTGAGCCTTATGGCTCGATTTGCACCCCCACGGTGCATGATCAAGGCAATTCAAATCATGTTGTGAAAGCGACAAATCATGACGAAGCCAAATCATTAAACGAACGACACATAGATTATGCACGAGCTATATAATGAATTCAGCTATATTCGCCTAACGACAAGTTAATGTGCTGATGCACGCTAAATTGACCTGCGGTCAGCTAAAGAAAGGACAGATTTGTATGTTTCTTGTAGAAGGACGTCCCACCGTCACGACCATGTTAAAAAGCGATTCTCCGGAGGAACTGATCAAGGAGATCGCCGAGATCAAGGCCTTTGGTACCGATACCCTTGGCTTGCAGATCGAGGCCATGAAGCCGGAATATCGAAATAAGGAAAGCTTGCAGAGGGTTTATGAAGCAGCCGGCGATATGCCGATCTATGTGACCAATTACCGTGGCGGTGACCCGAATGCGGATGATGAAAAGCTGGCGGAAGGACTGCTTGAAGCCGCTGCTTGCGGAAAATCACTGTTGGATATGCGTGCCGATATGTTCGCCCCCTGTGCCGGCGAATTCACCACTGATCTGACCGCTGTCAGCAAGCAGATCGAATTTATTCGCAAGGCTCATGCGCAGGGCTCTGAGGTGCTTATGTCTACGCATATATTAGACCGATTCGTCCCCAAGGCGGAGGTCAAAAAGATCGCTCATGCGGCACACGCACGCGGTGCGGATATTTCCAAGATCGTTACCACCGCCAACGCGCCGGAGGAATTACAGCAGAATTTAGAGTTACTTGTGGAATTAAAGGAAGAAATGCCGATCCCGTTCCTGTTTTTGTGCGGCGGCTCACATTGCCGTATCCACCGCATATACGGTCCGACTATGGGGGCTTGTATGTATCTTGCGGCGGTACGGGAGAATGGTCGTGGTAATCAGCCATATCTATCGGATGTGAAAACAGCAATGACCCTTGCCGGATATGAAAATTTGCCGTTTCGGGAAATATAGGTAAAGGATATTTTCGGTATGGCAGCTTGCGGAGCCTATGGTAGTCTATATTTCTAAGGGGGGAGACTGTAAAAAGCAATCTCCCCTTATTGGTTCAAGAGAAAAACAAAAATATTTTTATAAACCTCTTGTATTTTTTTCTCTTTTATAGTATAATACTACCATATGGAATGATCAAAGGAGGAAAGCCCATGCCGGCAGAAAAAGCGGCCATTAAGCTTGCCGCACAGAACAAAAAAGCCTATCATGACTATTTTGTCAAAGAAACCTATGAAGCCGGTATCGAGCTGTTCGGGACCGAGGTCAAAAGCATTCGTGCCGGAACGGTCAATATGAAGGATTCTTATTGTACCATTGAAAAGGGCGAGCTGTTTGCGACAGGCATCCACATCAGTCCATATGAAAAAGGAAACATTTTTAACAAGGATCCGCTACGGGATCGGCGCCTTCTCATGCATAAGCGAGAGATCATGAAGCTTTTGGGGCAGGTCACGCAGGATGGGTTGACCTTGGTTCCGTTGAAAATGTATTTCAAAGGCTCTCGTGTCAAGGTGGAGTTAGGGCTTTGCAAAGGAAAAAAGCTATACGATAAGCGGGATAGCCTTGCCAAAAAGGAAGCCGGACGCGACATTGAACGCGCCATGAAGGAGCGCGGTCGCTACTAAAGCGGCGCATTTCTTTCTATATCTATGGGGGCGTAAAGGTTTCGACGGGGATCTTGAAGCACGGTAAGCGAGCAGAGGTGCGGAAGCTCTTTAAAACGCCGCAATTCTAAAATTAAACGCTAACGATAATTTAGCATACGCTGCCTAACTAAAGGCGGCCGTCATACCTGCGAGTACTGCGGCGTGGGCTATGGCGTCATTTAGCAGTGAACGTGAACGTATCAAAGCTTTGAGGTACGGCATGAATTTATAAGCTACCGACTGTAGGAGCCTGTCCGCCGGCGCTTACATGGGGGAATCCAAACGACGGAATACGCTCGTAGAAGGCTGTGGGGATGGGTTTTCGGACAGGAGTTCGATTCTCCTCGCCTCCACCATACTGTGCAAATCCGAACTCTGTTTTCTTCGTGA
>CAZAWG010000276.1:0-2500 GCA_964488785.1 uncultured Oscillospiraceae bacterium
CATAATCCAGTCTTATACCGGCGTGGTGGACAAAATGGTGTGGAGAAAGTTCTGATAAATGAAAGTTCTTTATATTGACTCAATGTGCAAAAGCGGCAGCACCGGCAAGATAGTCTACCGCCTTTATACCGACATGCGCGCGCGGGGGGACGAGGCGGCGGTGTGCTACGGCCGCGGCGGCCTCGTCGAGGAGGAGAACATCCTCCGCTTTGCCTACCCGTGGGAAACGGCGGCACACGCCGCGCTCACGCGTCTGACGGGCTATACCGGGTGCTTTTCCCCGCTTTCCACGCGGCGGCTTCTCCACTTCATGGACGAATTCAAGCCCGATATCGTCCATCTGCATGAGCCGCATGCCTATTTTGTCAATATCAAGCCCCTTTTCGAGTATATCAAGCGCCGAAATATCCCGCTTGTTTACACCCAGCATTGCGAATTTGCCTACACCGGCAAGTGCGGCTATGCCTACGACTGCTACAAGTGGCACAGCGGCTGCACAGGCCGCTGCCCCCAGCTTCGAGAATATCCCAAGACTCTTTTCTTTGACCACACGGAAAAAATGTGCGCCGAAAAGCGCCGCGTCCTCACGGGGCAGAATATGACAATCTGCACCCCGTCCGAGTGGCTTGCCCGCCGCGTGAAGGACAGCTTCCTCGCGCCCTATGACGTCCGCGTCATCCCCAACGGCATCGACACCGACACCTTTTCCCCCCAACCCTATGACCACCTCAAGCGCCGTCACGGCCTCGCGGATGAAAAAATCGTCCTCGCCGTCGCGCCGGGGATTATGACCGACGCGCGTAAGGGCGGGCATGAGGTTTTGCGACTTGCCGAAAAAATGCGCGGGGAGAACGTGAAGTTCATCCTCGTCGGCGACAAGGCCGATGAGCCGACGCCCGACAATGTCATCATTCTCGACCGAACCGAAAACCAGCAGGAGCTGGCCGCGTATTATTCCATGGCGGACGTGTTTGTAATCTGCTCGTCGATGGAGAATCTGCCGACGACGTGCTTGGAGGCCGTCTGTTGCGGCACGCCCGTGGCAGGGTACGATGTCGGCGGCACGGCGGAAACCGCCCCCGCGCCCGTCGGGCGCTTCTGCGAATACGGCGATGTGGACACCCTGCGCGAAAACGTCATGGCGCTGCTTTCAAACCCGCCCGCGCCGGGCGCGTTTGACGCCTTGCGCCGGCGCTATTCGGGCGAGAATATGTTCGGGCAGTATGCCGCGATATATGATGAAATGCTTTCAAAAAAGGGAGAGAACAGCAAATGAGCGAGATTGCCACCGCGCGGAAATATCAGCGCTGCACCTGCTGCGTCATGGACACCACCGACAGCAAAATAGTCTTTGACGAAAACGGCGTTTGCGATTACTGCAATGATTATCACAAAAACATTCTCCCCGCGTGGAGCGCAAAGCTTGCCGACAAAGACCTGCTCGCGCGCACGGCCGAGGAGATAAAGCGCAACACCGCCGGGCAGAAGTATAACTGCATAATCGGCCTTTCCGGCGGCGTGGACAGCTCGTATCTGTGCTATGTCGCCAAAGAGCTTATGGGGCTCAACCCTTTGTGCTATGTCTGCGACACGGGCTGGAACCTCAAGGTGGCGGATGAAAACATCCGCCGCATTGTCGACGCGCTGGAGCTTGATGTCTACACCGAGACCGTCAATTGGGACGAAATGCGCGATTTGCAGCTCGCCTTTTTGCGCTCGCAAGTGCCCTATCAGGATCTCCCGCAGGATCACGCCATTTTCGCCGGGTTATATAATTACGCCGTTTCCCACGGCATCAAATACGTCCTCACCGGCGCAAACTCCGCAACCGAGTGCATCCGCCCGCCCATCGAGTGGGTGTATCAAAATGACCTGCGCTTCATTAAAGACGTTCACCGCCGCTTCGGCACGGTGAAGCTGAAAACCTTCCCCATGTGCAGCATGGTGAAATACCGCCTTTATTACCCCATTTTCAAGGGCATGAAGCGCGTCGCGCCGCTGGACATGGTCGAATATGACAAAGAAAAGGTCAAGGCCTTTTTGCATGAGCGTTTCGGCTGGGAGGCGTATGCCAACAAGCATTATGAAGACATTTTCACCCGCTTTTACGAGGGCTATTACCTCCCGCACAAGTTCGGCTATGATAAGCGCAAGTGCTATCTCTCCAACGAGATTTTGGTCGGCACGAAAACGCGCGAGGACGCCCTGAAAGAGCTTGAAAGCCCCGGCTATGACGAGGCCACTATGCGCGAGGATTTGAATTTCATCGCCGCAAAGCTGGGCATAAGCTCTGATGAGCTTCAAGCCCTCATCGACGGCGAAAACAAAAGCTTTAAGGATTATAAAAACACCTGGGGGCTCATTCAACTAGGAACCGTCGTTCTGCGCGCCCTCGGTGTCGAGAAAAAGAAATTCCGCTGACAGCGGAGAATCGGAGGTTATGCAATGAAAATCGTGCAGATTGAGGACTTTTTTCACCCCGACGCGGGGTATAAAATCA
>CAZAWG010000277.1:0-2487 GCA_964488785.1 uncultured Oscillospiraceae bacterium
TCGCTCACGCACATCGATGAGGAAAACATGGTCGCGGTCATGTTTGCAAACAAATGCCACGTCAAAAAGACTATCGCGCAGATCAAAAGTGATGATCTTTCCGGCATCTTGGAGGAGCTTGGCATTCATAACAACGCCTCCCCCAAAAAGATCGTAGCCAATCGCATCATTCGCTACATTCGCGCTCTTGCCAACAGCCGCGGCAGTAACGTGCTGACGCTGTACCGATTGGTCGGGGGGCGTGTAGAAGCATTGGAATTCTCCGCTAAGACCGATGAACCCTTTTACGGCAAGCCGCTAAAGGAGCTGAAGCTCAAGGGGAACTGTCTTATCGCGTGCATCATACGTCAGTCCGAGGTCATCATTCCCGGCGGTGATGCCTGCATTTATCCCGGCGATAACGTCATCGTGGTGACCACACACAAGAACTTTGACGATTTAACGGATATTCTGGAATAAGGCGGCGAGACGATATGAATTACAAAAAGCTTGGTCGCATTCTGGGAAAGATATTGATCGCCGAGGCACTGCTCATGTTAGCCCCTCTGATCGTGGCGGTGGTTTACAGGGAGGGAATGCAAAATATCTGTGCATTTCTTATCCCCATTGCCGCCCTTGCTTTCATCGGTGCGTTGCTTCAGCTTCCCTCACCGGAGCGAAACACGCTCTATCAAAAGGAAGGCTTTGCGCTCACGGCCATCGTTTGGATCGTTATGACGCTCTTTGGGGCGCTCCCACTCGTGATCAATGGGGATGTTCCGCATTATATCGATGCCTGCTTTGAGACCATGTCCGGCTTTACCACCACCGGTGCCAGCATCATCACAGACCTCACGCTTGTGTCGCATTCCACGCTGTTCTGGCGCAGCTTCACGCACTGGATCGGCGGCATGGGCATATTGGTCTTTGTGCTTATCTTTATCCCCGAAAGCAACGAAGGCTCTTCCATGCACCTGCTTCGTGCAGAAAGCCCGGGACCACAGGTCGGCAAGATCGTATCCAAAATGAAGGTCACGGCGCGCATTCTGTACCTTATCTATTTGAGCATGACGGTGCTTGAGGTGGGTATACTCATGTTAGACAGCCCGATCGCCGGCTATGAGAATGACCATTTCTTCTTCAGTCTGCTCACTGCCTTCGGCTGTGCAGGAACAGGCGGTTTTGGCTTCCTTCCGGGCAGCATGGAGCTGCTCCACCCCTTTTCACAGTATGTGGTAGCCATCTTCTTATTGCTATTCGGCGTAAATTTCAGCTTATATTATCTTATGTTAGTCGGAAAGGTACGTCATGTCCTCAAAAGCGAGGAATTCAAGACCTATTTCATCATGGTCGGCGCGGCGGTGTTCTTTGTATTCATCAGCCTTGTGTGGCGCTTTGAGGCCTTTCCGCAGGTCTACACCGTGGAGGAAGCCTTCCGGCACGCCCTCTTTCAGGTGTCCTCGCTCATAACAACGGCGGGCTTTTCCACAACGGACTTTCATATGTGGCCGATGTTGGCCGTCACAACACTGATCCTTGTCATGTTCATCGGCTCTATGGCCGGCTCCACAGCCGGTGGTATCAAGATGTCGCGCATTATTATTGCCGTAAAGGGCGCGTATGTGCAGATACGGCGGTTGATCAATCCACGCTATGTGGCAAAATCAAAATTCGAGGGGAAATCCTTGGAGGAGCGCACCATCAACGATGTGTTCGCGTTCATCACACTGTATTTCTTCTTCTTGCTTGCAGTCGTCTTCTTGTTGTCGTTTGACCCGGTCAACGGACAGACTGCGACCATCGTTTCCGATGCCGGAACATATACCGTCGAACACGGCTTTTTTACCAATCTCTCCGCTTCTCTTGCCTGTATCTCCAATGTCGGCCCCGGCTTTGAGGCTGTGGGACCGTATGCAAGCTATGCCGCCTACAGCGTTTTTTCAAAGGTGCTGTTGACCTTTACGATGCTGTTGGGACGTCTGGAGATCTTACCGGTGCTTATTCTGCTCAGTCCCAAAACCTGGAAAAGAATATGAGAGAATGTTTTCGTTTAGCGTAGACCCTTCAAATTTGAACACAATGTAAAAAAAAGAAAATATCTCGGAAAAAGGTGGAAAATGCGAAGGGTTTGTGTTATAATACCAGTTGCGACAGTATAAATAAATTAGGAGGTTCATTTTAATGAGCAAAAAGTATGTTTACCTTTTTAGCGAAGGCAATGCAAACATGCGCGAGCTTCTTGGCGGTAAGGGCGCTAACCTTGCCGAAATGACCAGTCTCGGCCTTCCCGTTCCTCAGGGCTTCACCATTTCTACCGAGGCCTGCACCCAGTACTACGAGGACGGCAAGAAGATCAACGATGATATTCAGGCTGAAATCATGGAGTACATCGACAAGATGGAGCAGATCACCGGCAAAAAGTTCGGTGACCTTGAAAATCCGCTTCTCGTTTCCGTTCGTTCCGGTGCTAGAGCTTCCATGCCTGGTATGATGGATACCATTCTTAAC
>CAZAWG010000278.1:0-2466 GCA_964488785.1 uncultured Oscillospiraceae bacterium
TCCGGTGTGTCCGGCGTAGGAGGTTCCGGTGTGTCCGGCGTGGGAGGTTCCGGTGTGTCCGGCGTAGGAGGTTCCGGTTTGTCCGGTGTGGGGTCAGGCGTCGGACGCGGCGAAGGAGTAGAGGGCTTATTACAGGTGTTTGTAACCGTGAAAACCTCGCCCGAAAGGGTGATGGTTGGGGCAAGATAGCCGGTGATCGTTTCCTCGGTCACGACCCAGACGTGTGCTGTTTCCAAGCCAGTCCAGGTATATTGCCAATGTCCTTCATGCGGCAGGGTAATGGTCTCGTACAGCGTGCCGTCGCACCAGAGCTTTAACTCGATGGAAGCGGGACGGCGGCTGGGATGACAGCTGTCCTTCCATATTTTGATGACCTTGAGGTCAGCGTGGGAGGCCTTGATGGTTGGTTTGACGTTGGCGGCAAGGTCGGTGCTTCCTTTAGTGTTCGGAAGTGACACAAAGAACGGTGCAAAGGTATAGGTATACAGCGTACCGTCCTTGACCGGGCGCACGGTGACCAGATATAGTCCATTGGGAAGGGCATCGAGTACGGCATCTCCATCCGCATTAGAGGTTGCAGAAGCATCGGGGGTTAAGGCGGCATCTAAGGAGATGGCGCGTTCAAGGCTTTTCGCCAATTCCGCACGCGCCGTTTCGCCCATTTTACTGTAATCCTTCAGCGAATCGGCATACGGCGTAAAGGCGGCGGTGATGGTCTTTTTGCCGCTCTCATCGATATCAAGCACACGATAGACCTCAAAGAGAGCATTTTCAATCGGCTTATCGGAAAACTTTGCGTGGAGCGACAATCGTCCGGACGCGGCACCTGCTACCGTACAAAGCGTACAAAGCATACAGAGCAGGAGAAGGGTAGATAGGGCTTTACATAAATTCTTCATCGTTTTGACCTCCATGGGAAGGTTGGGATGGTTTGGGAAGAAGCAACAGAATGAGTAACAGTACTAAAATTGGTGCGGCTACGACCGGAGCCACCAGCAGTGGCTCGATCTGGAGCGCATCGGCAGTGACACGGATGCTTCGCGATTCCTCGATGTTTTCGATGCGATGTCCGCGCACCAGCAGACGGTGGGTATTGATACCATACGGCGTACAGGTGACAAGTGTGCAAAGATCCATGTCTTGTGCGATCTGCAAGGAGCCGGTCTCCTGCGGTTCTACGATCAACACCTGATCGACCTCATAGGTCAGCACCTCATCCAAAACGCGCAGCATAAAAATATCGCCGTTTTGCAGCTTATCCAAATGGGTGAACAGCTTCGCACTGGGAAGTCCTCGGTGTCCCGACAGCACACAATGGCTGCTTTTGCCGCCGACCGGCAGGCTGGACCACTCCAAATGTCCGATAGCGACCTGAAGCACGGATTCCTCTGTACCATGGTAGATGGGCAGTGAGCAGTTGATCTCCGGAATTTCGATATAGCCCATGACGCCAAGCCCCGACACATCGAGCAGCGCATTATACTCTTCTTTCTGTTCGCTGTTCAAGGCAAAGCCGGTATCACGGGTCAAAAGAGCCGCATTATAGGCGTGTGCGGCGTTCCACAGCTCATCGTATTGCTCCGCATCCAGCCCTGCGACGTTTTCCGCATAGCTTGCGATGGCGCGGCTCTGGTGGAAGGAGTTCCAATAATCACTGACGGAGGGATAGAGAAGCAAGGACAAGCCTGCCATGAGAAGGATAAACAACAGGACCGTTGTGATGTGATTTACTTTCTTTTTCTTCATGACGGGCTTCTCCTCGCTGGCGATGGACGAACGAGTCGCCCATCGCCAATGGTTTTGCTTTTGCTTAGATGTTGGAATTCATGCGCTTCTTGGTGACTAACAGGATGATCGCGCCAACGGCGAGAAGAGAGCCAGCCACATAGAAGATGGTCGTACCGATACCACCGGTGGAAGGAAGCTCGGTACCGGTAAGGTTGACGACCTGAACGCCGCCTTCTACATAGAGGTCGGTATCTGTGGTGTCCATCGTAGCATCGAGGTTAGCATTAGCGATGGTCACAGGTGTGCGAGCGGCTAACTTGTTATAGCCGACCGGAGCCTTGGTCTCCTGGAGATAGTAGGTTCCATTGCCCAGGCCGGAGATGGTGACCTTGCCTGCCTCGATGGTAGCCGAGGTGAAGTCGGTCTCAGCAACTTCGTTAGCATCTGCCACACGATATTTGCCTGTAGAGACTTTGACTAAGTTGATCTTTGTGCCGGCGGTTTCAGCATTATACAATTCGAATTCTGCGCCAGAGAGAACCTTTTTGTCTGATTTGGTCTTAACAAGATCAAAAGAGTAGGTATAAGTTGTGGTGGAAGCCGGGGTGGTTTCGTGGTGATCACCATAGGTCAGCTTTGCCGTGTTTTTGTTGCCGGCAGAACCGATGACAGCATCCTTATCTACCTTTGCAGTATAGGTAACATCGATGGTGGTGTCCGCGGTGATGGTATCTAAGT
>CAZAWG010000279.1:0-2465 GCA_964488785.1 uncultured Oscillospiraceae bacterium
ATGCGCAAAAGCTCGTTGTTGGCTAAACCAAGGGAAAAATAAGCACCATCTAACTTTTGTGGGAGCAGGATATAGGCTTCATAAATGCCTTTTCCGGAAATGCGCTGGAAGGTCTTGCGCGCGGTATGGGTGCTTCCGGCGGAAGCATTGATACGGGCGCTGTAGACATCTGTTCCGTAATTACTGAGGATGGACTGGACTGACATATTGCCGGACACGGTCCAATCGCGCGGCATTTGTCCGATGAGCGGATCGACCGAGAAGAAATGCTCGCTCACGGGATAGTTTTTCGAGAGAAGCACCTGATGCGGTTCGATATAACCGGTCCCTTCGGTCGTGGTGCTGAGGATCAGTCGTTCGATGGAAACATCCGGTATGGCGATCGGTCCAAAGCATTTGTTTTGCAGACGAACGCTTAAGGTGTTGGCATCAAGGTCGGCGGTAAGTACGGCGGCGCAGGCATTGATCGAGGTGCCGGATACGGCCACATCGGTGACCAGCTCCTCTGAGCCGAACAGAGTAAAATAGCCGTTTTTGACCGAAAGGCCAAAGGCGGGCTGTTCATCTTCTCCGGCAAAGGCCAAATAAATGCCGTCATCGGTGGTGCGTGCGCTAAAGATCAGCTCCCAGGTCAGAATACCCTCGGATTCCGGCGCAAAATCGCGGTACAGAGCGGAATAATAGGATGGGTCACTGTCTATGAGTGCACTGGAATCGCGGCCGGAGGCATTGAAGATCTGATTTTTGTTGTCGTATTTCCAGGCGTTGGCTAAACCGTTACGTCCGGCAGCCATATTGAAGGAATCGACTAAGAGATAGGCATCGCGCGGTGTTTGGCTTTTTACGGAACGCATTTGACGCTCATTGGGGAGTGCTGTGCGGCAGAGGATCGTTGCAATCTCGGCACGCAAAAGGCTTTCGTGCGGCTCAAAGGAGCCATATTCGTCCGTTCCCATCATCACACCGGCGTTGTACAGCGTATACACGGCTTCAGAATAGGGGGCGGAAAGCGAAACATCCGGGATGGAGGTGACATTGTTGATGGGCGCAAAGCTTTCCACCGGCAGAGCGGCGGCGATAAGGGAAGCAGCTTCGGCGCGGGTCGCCGGACGGGTGAAGCTGTCAATATCCTCCCGTGCAAGTAATCCTTCTGAATCGGCATAGGCAACATATGGCTCATACCAGGTGCCGTTTTTTGCGGGAATGCTTTGTCCGGAATAGGCTGAATGCAGACGTGCGGCAAGCGTGATGACCTCGGCGACCGTCACCTTGTCTAAGGGGGCAAAGTGGTCGCTTTCGACCCCCTGCATCAGTCCCAAAGACTGAACCTGTGCTACGCTTCCCGCATACCATGAGGTTTCTTCCACGTCGGAAAAGCTGATTTTTTCTGAGGCACTCGTTGAGAGCGCGGTGACACCGGTAATGCATAGGGCTGCAAGGCCGGCACAAAGTAAACGTTTGATGGATATCATGCTTTCTCTCCTTTTTATATTTATGATCGTGTTTGATCGGAATAAACGTGATAAACGGCTTGCAGATACCGTGAAAAATCGTCCTTTACGCGCTGTGGACGAAGGATCTCAGTCTGCGTTCCAAAGGAAAACAGCCAGCCGTAAAACTGGGGGCTGATCACGATATCCGTCTCAAAGGAAAAACGCCCATCCGGCTCCGGGGACAAAAACAGCTCTTTTCCGAAGCGGTCAAGCACTACCCCGGCAAGGGTTTCCTCAAAGGCAAGGCGCACCTTGATGCTTTCGCCGCCGAACATGGAAAAGACCTTGCTGGCGTAGGCGGAGACATCCACCTTTTGGAATTCCTCTTCGCCCTCGCGGCGCGAATCGCATACCTCCTCAAGCTCGCTCATCTTGTCCACCCGATAGTGGCGTATGGCGCGGTAGAGGGAATCGTAGGCGACCAAATAGTAGTTTTCATCGTCCCAACAGAGTGCAAAGGGGCTGACCTCATACAGAGAGCCATCGCGGCGATACACACGTTCCTTTTTTGTGTTATAGTCGAAATAGCGAAATACCACACGGGTGTTGTCGCGGATGGCGGTATATAGCTTGTCTACATTATAATAGATGCTCTCATTCATGGATTTGATCCGCCCGGCGACTGTCAGCTGGCGGTCGAGCGCATAGCCCTCAAACCGACTGCAAAGCCCTTCTATTTTCCGGATCAGCTCAGCCGATTTCTTTTCGGTGATGAAGCGTGAGCCAAGGACTGCATCGACAAGCAGCTTTAGCTCGGACAGCTCAAACTCGCGCGACACGACACGATACCAGACCTTGCGGTCACGCTTTTCGCTGATCAGGTCTAAACCGCTTTCCTTTAGCAGAGCCAGATCATCGTACAGGCTTTTGCGTTCGGCCGATATACCGCAGCTTTCCAGGTAGTCGAGCATCTGCGTGATGGTAACGGAATGGTTTTCATCGGTGTTGGTCAACAAATACTCCTTCAGATAG
>CAZAWG010000280.1:0-2462 GCA_964488785.1 uncultured Oscillospiraceae bacterium
GGATGCGGCGGAAATATTCGTGCCGCGTGTAGGATAAGAAGCTGCGCGAGTCGGTGAGCATTCCGATAAAGTTGGCAAGCACACCGGTGGCGGCATAGCTGCGAAGCTGGTCGCGCATTCCCTCTAAATGATCGTTGAACCACCAGGCAGAGCCGTGCTGTAGCTTACTCTTGATACCGCGGTCGTTTCCCTGGAAGCAGCCGCACATGGCATCGATGGCGGCGTTGTCGTTGGGATTCAGGGAATAAAAGACCATTTTGGGCAGGTGTCCGGCCGTTTCGAAGCTGTTTAAGAGCTGTAAAGCGTTTCGTACACAATCATACCCGGCAATGGTGTCAAAGCCGCTGTCTGCGCCCAGTCTGGCAAAATTCACTGAGCTTTGGTTGCGTATCACACCATAATGGATCTGCATGACCCAATCGCGCATGGTGAACTGCTCGGCAAAGAAGGATAATAAGAAGGTCTTGTAGCTGTCTGCTTCCGGCGTGCTAAGCTCTTTTCCGGCTAAAGCCTTCTTGAAAATGCGGTCTGCATCCTCTTTGGTGCAGGGGGCAAACGGAACATAGTCCATGCCGTGGTCGCTGGTTTTGCAGCCAAGGGCGGCAAAGTGGTCAAGCCGTGCATTCAGCGCATCGAGCAAGGTGTTTAAATCGGTTATGTTCTTTCCATACGCCTTTTCCAGCGAACCGGTGATGTAGTCGGCAAAGCCCGGCTTTTCGATGTTGACCGCCTTGTCCGGACGGAAGGCCGGTAAAACACGTGTTTCAAAGTCGCCTTGAGCGATCGACCTGTGGTGCTCGAGCGAATCGGCAGGATCATCGGTGGTGCAGAGAACCTTGACCCCGCTGGCGCGGATGAGGTCGCGTGCGCCCATGTTTCCGGCGGTAAGACGTGCGTTGCAGGCCTCCCAGATCTCATCGCAGGTCTTTTCGGACAGCGGTGTGTGGATATCAAAATAGCGTGCCAATTCCAAATGCGTCCAATGATATAAGGGGTTTCCGATCAGGCGCGGCATGGTGGCAGCCCATGCCTTGAAGCGGTCGTAGTCGCTCACACCGCCGGTCACATATGCTTCCTTAAAGCCGCAGGCACGGATGGCACGCCATTTATAGTGGTCGCCATACAGCCAGGCCTCGGTGATGTTTTTAAACTGCTTGTTTTCGTCGATCTCCGCCGGGGACAGGTGGCAGTGGTAATCTACGATGGGGGCGTTTTGCGCATATTCTTCAAATAAGCGTACAGCAGAGGGAGTAGAAAGCAGAAAATCGGAATTCATAAATGGTTTCATAAATAAAGCTCCTTTCTGTGGTAAGGTCTATCTGCGTTTAGTATAACAAAGGTGCGCAGGAAAGTCAAGCATTTCGGAAAAATGCAGTAAGATTACACAAATTCTCTTAGTCGCAGAACCAAACAAGCGCCATAGCGCATATACTGCTCTTGTAGCTCAAAAGGACGGGGGGAAGGGCATGAACAAACGGCAAATGCTCCAAATGTTAGAGCTGTCGTCTCTTGCGTATCGTGATAATCAGCCGTTGTGCCATTGCACAAGTGTGACGGTACTCCGGGAGCATACGTCCGATACCGAATGCTTTGTGCGTGTGCGCGGCGATTTTGTGAGCATTGTATTTCGGGGGACGGATTCGCTTGTCAACTGGAAAAACAATTTCCGTTTCTGCAAGCGCGTCATTCCCTATGACAACGAAAAAACAGACATCCGGGTTCACGCCGGCTTTTTGGAGACGTATCGCTCCATTCGTCCGCGCTTACATACGCTTATTCCGTCCGGTGCGTGCCGGGTGGTCGTATCGGGACATTCGCTTGGCGCGGCACTTGCGGTGTTGTGTGCGGTGGATATCCAGTATAATTTTCCACATAAGGACGTGGAAGCCTATTTGTTCGGCTGTCCGCGCGTGGGCAATCGTGCGTTTGCACACTCCTATAATAAGAGGGTGTTCAAGACACTGCGCGTGACCAATGGAAACGATATCGTCGCGAAGGTTCCACCGGCGCTTTGGGGCTTTCGTCATGTTGGCATCGATATCCATGTCGGCGCTGTGCGCTTGCCGTTTGTCGCTTCCTTGGAGGCACACAGACCTGAACGGTATTACAAGGCACTGTGGTGGCGGTGTGGGTGAAAGAAATAAAGAAGCACAAAGAATGAAATCGTAAGACTTCGTTCACAAATACAAATTGAGAATGTTACAAACACGTGCTATAGTATAACAGTTCGAGAAAATAGTGAAAATGGAAGAAAAGAGAAGCTGTATGAACTTAAACAAAGTAACTCGCCCGTCCCACTTTCCGTCAATCGAGGCGGTACACGGGCTGTCAAGCCGGATATGCACCTTTTTTGCCCATAATACCGTTTTGTGCATCGCTTTTCTGGCGGCTACGCTCACCAGTCTTATCGTGCCGCCGGACAGTGCCTATGCCGGCTATTTTGATTATAAGACGTTAGCATG
>CAZAWG010000281.1:0-2455 GCA_964488785.1 uncultured Oscillospiraceae bacterium
CTCCGGTACCGTTCATGAGTCCTAACTCATATGCACCGGCAACCTCTCCGGCAAACCACTCGGCTTCCGGAATGTCCGTGAACTGTCCGGGGGTGTAAGCGGCGGTTTTGGTAAAACCGGCAGCACTTGCTCCGATGGATGCAGCCGCAAGAAGGGCGGCCACGAAGAATTGTTTTTTCAACATATTCTTTACTCCTTTTTGCTATGATTTAACTTTGGTTTTGCTTTATCTTTTCTGTTTTGCCTGATAAAAAGCTTCCTTTAGCCTCTCATACGGAGCCACCCCATAGGAGCAGCTCCGTATGAAAAAGGAGAGAGGTTGGTATACGCTATGTTTCACATATACCGATATATAGACCTTCGGGAGGGACGAGAAGGGCGAATTCTCACCTTCCTCATCCGCATCTCCGAATAAAGCTACTGTTAATGAAAATATCCGAACCGACAAGCACATCCTCGCGAGCTTGCAGGAAGGTACACTTGCGGAGCTTGATATTCTATTTTACTTTTGACTTCGCTCCTTACGCGGGAAGATCACCTGTAGCGGTGAGAATATTGGTCACAACCGTTTTTTCTTCCTCTGTGAGGGAATCGAAGTGTTCGTACATGGCTAAAGCGACCTCTTGCATACTGACGGCGCGCGCATCGCCATAGAAGGTGTGTCCGCCAATGACAAGATAGGGTCTTGCGACCATCTTCTCGGTGTAGTGTGTGGACGGGATGTTGAGCAGGACTGCCGTGAAGGCTTCACATACGCCCTCTTCGACCTCGCTGAAATAGGTTCCATCGCTGTCGTATACGCGGTCAATGCCTTTAGCACGGTCAAACGCAGCACCGCTGACATACGCAGCACCGCTCTTGGTAGTACCCTTGCCGTTTGCATCCGCGCCGCCGCCGAAGTTTAATTCTGTGCCCTTGAGCAGGCTCTCGCGCGAAACGATGAAGCCGTAGGCATCCGGCTGAACACCGTTCAGGGTGTCCATCAGAGCGCCCGTGCCGTACTTGATATCCGACCAGACGGTTGCGGCAAAGCGCAGACCGGTCACATCCTTGGTGCGCAGGGAGGACTTTTCGATGGCGACGGGAACGATGTATTCATCCTGAGCCCAAACGGCGTATACAGTCGCATCGCCGGTCAGATCGATGGTCTTGACAACATCCGCTGCGGTAGCATCGGCGCTTGTTGCCCAACCGACAAACGTGTAGCCGTCAATGACCGGTTCCTCACCGGTGAGCAGATAGCCGGTACCGATACCGCGACCGGTGTCTGCCGGGACCTCATGCTTGACGCTGGAAGCCGTAGCATCGGCCGGTGCGTTGGTATCGTAGGTGACGGTGTTGATACCGTAGCGATAAACGCGCAGGTAATCGATATCAAGGTCAAAGCCGTAGTTTGCATCTGTCATCTGGATCGAGAAGCCGTAGATCTTATCCAAGCTGTTCCAGCGGCAGCCGGCAATACTGTTGGAAGGGATCGACATATCGGCGTTGAAGATGTGATACTCGCCTACCGAGGGAACGGTCTGCGTGCCGCACATGAAATGCTCGCCGCCCGGCGTGTAGAAGCCGTGATACTCATCGATAGCGAAATAGTCCATAACGAACTTCGGATTGGTCAAAACCGTGATTTCCTCTTCCGGAACCGGGTTGACGTTCGGTGCCTTGAGCGCATTATTGACCTTGTAGCGATAGGAAACAAGGCTGTATTCCTTCGGGTCAAACGGTGTTACCTCGGGGGTGTACTTGTGGGTGATGAAGATACGGTCATCCGACTTCCAGCCCGCGCTTTCGCCGCTGATCCAGCCGGGCTTCATAAGAAGATTCCAAATCGAACGGTGATCGTCCTTCTTGGTGGAGTGGGTGATAAGCGAGCCATCCTTCCAGGCATTGTATTCACCCTCGTAGCTAAAGCCCATCGCCGGTGCATCCGCAGACTGATGGAAGGAGAAGAAGGTCTTGCCGACAACATCGGCTGTCGGAACGGTTTCACCGCTTGCGTAGACTGCTGTGGAGTTCTTGGTATACCAGCCGAGGAAATCGGTGGTGTCTATCGAAGACGGGAAGGTGAACGTTTCGTCGGAAACGGTAGACATGGTGGAGAAGCCACCGTCTACCAGACGGACATCGGTGCTTGCGACCTTGGGGTTATAGTACAGACGGAGATTGTCGTAGTAATACGGTGTGGACTCGCTTGCATAACGGCGGGCGGCGATTTCCTGAAGCCCCAGCTGTCCGGTCGCACCGCTTGCGGTGACCGACCATGTGTAGGTCTGCCATTCGCCGGTCTTGTCGCAAAAAGCCTTCCAGGGACTCTGCCAAGCGTCGCTTCCACCCTTGTTGTACTGCATACGACCTAAAACGCCGGGCGTGGATGTGTCCTCTGTGAAGTACAGATCGACCATGATGGTGTAGGTGCCGGCTCCGTCAAACTGCGGGTGGAGCTGGAGTGCCGAAT
>CAZAWG010000282.1:0-2429 GCA_964488785.1 uncultured Oscillospiraceae bacterium
TACATGACTAATTCATCGATATATGCCCCAACCGTGCGCCCGGTCTGCTCTTTGAAGGCCTTGGTGAGGGTGCTGGCGGAGAGAAAAGCATTCTCTGCTACCTGCGCGATGCTGAGCTTGACCGACAGATGGGTCCGTATGTATTTCATGGCATTCTGCACAAGAGGCGTGTAGCGTGCATTCTCGCTGGCACCGATCTTGTATTTGTCGATCATGTCGGACACAACGCCGGACAGCAGTCCTTTGAGCAACACCGTGTCGGAAAACAGGTCGGATTCGTACAATTCGCGCAGCTTTTGCAGCCTTTGGCGGTCATAGGGCTGCACGGCGATCTGCTTGAGCGACAGCATCAGATCATAGCCGTCCGGCTTGAAGATGTTGATGTGAAAAAACAGCTTGTTGACTGAGGGAAGTCCTTCATAATCGTACACAAGTCCGGTCGGAATGAGATAAACGTTCCCCGGCTCCATGTATATTTCGGTATGATCGACAACCAGGCGTGCCTGTCCACTGTCCACGAAATACAGTCGGGAAAAGGGCGAGCATACGCGCTTGTTATGCCAGGTATCATCGGTACATACATAGCCGCTTTCGCCGAAAAACAGGTCATAGTCGTTCATGCGTTTGATGAGAAGCTCATTGGTGTATACATACATTTTCGTGTTCCTCGTGCGCGTTTAGAGCGCATAGGCATACGGCTTGCGGCGGCGATAGTAGTAAGCCGTCTTAAAGCCGACCCGCTTTAGCAGACTCCGCGCCCGTTCTAAGCCTTTTCCGAAATTCTCGACAACGTGCGAATCCGAGCCGAGCGTGACCATCCGACCGCCGAAGGCATAGTAGCGTTCGAGAATCTCTCTTGTCGGCATCAGCTCATCGTAACCGGTGTTTACGCAAGAGGAGTTGACCTCGAGTGCTTTGCCACGCTCGATCACGGTCTTTAAGATGGTATCTATCAGCTCGCCGTGCAGTGTGGGGGAGAGGTGATAGCCGTATTTGCCGTTGAGATAGCGAAGCGGACAGGTCAAATGGGTCAGGATGTCGTAGTCCTGGGTCTGTGCCATTTCCAATAATTCTTCATAGTACAGCTTGTAGAAGCCGCGCACATCCTCCTCCGGAATGTGTGAAAAATCAATGAGAGAATAGGGTGTTTCGTGTCCCTTGTAGCGGACATAGTGGATGGAGCCCAAAACCAGATCGAAATCACACATACCGATCATCCGTGTAGCGTTTTCGGGAAGCCAGATGGCTTCTCCGACCTCAACGCCGCGAAATATCTCAAGCTTTCCATCGTATAGTGCCATTTTTTCGCCGGTGTCCTTGAAGGAGTCCACGATGCAGGAAAAGACCTCCGGACGGTCGCTCCATTCGTTGTCGAAATGGTCGGTCACGGCAAAGCCAGCAAGACCTATCTCAAAGGCTTTTTCACAAAGCTCCTTTATATCGCTGTGTCCGTCGTGCGAATGAAAGGAATGATTGTGCATATCGTATAAGGGTGCGCTGTTCATAAAAGTCTGCCTTTCCGGTGCGCAAAAACAAAGAGAGAAAAAAGGTGTTTGCGCATAAATACATATTTGCTTCTATATTATAATCGGTTTGCCCGCAAAAGTCAAGTACATGAAGTATCTAAAAAGCAAAAACAGCTTATTCGACTATTTTGTGCTAAATTTCACGAAAAAAGCTAATATGACACATAAAATTTGTGCGCAATACCAAAAATTTAAGTTTATTGCAAAGAAAGTTCATTCTTTTTTGTGAAATATGGTTGAATTCAATTTTAAATCGTGCTATACTTATATTAAAAGATTAGAGAGAATGGATTTGTAAATATAGCATAAACAAGAAAGGGATCGATTCATGGCGGCAAAGAAAAAGGATAATGCAGCGGTGTATTTGTTCCATCAGGGAACCAATACATACGCATATGAATATTTAGGAGCGCATATAACGGAAAAAGGGACTTCTTTTCGTGTGTGGGCTCCCCACGCAAAGGAACTGTTCGTGACCGGCGATTTTAACGGCTGGACAACAGCACATCCCATGACGCGACTCAGCCAAGAGGGCGTATGGGAGGCTCTTTTGGAGCCGGGCACGGTCAAGCAGGGCGATAAATATAAGTTTATCGTGCGCGGCGAGGCGGGAGACATCTATAAGGCAGACCCTTATGCGTTTTATGCGGAAGTCGCACCGGCGACTGCTTCGGTTCTGTGGGATATCCGTGGCTATACCTGGACCGATGAAAAATGGCTTGCAGCACGGAAAAAGAAGATGGTCGAGCCGTTTTACGAAACGCCCATCAATATTTATGAGCTTCATGCCGGCTCCTGGCGCAGACACGAGGATGGCAGTTCGCTTTCCTACCGTGAGCTTGCCCATGAGCTTGCTCCCTATGTCAAGCAGATGGGATATACGCACATAGAGCTTATGCCAAT
>CAZAWG010000283.1:0-2418 GCA_964488785.1 uncultured Oscillospiraceae bacterium
CTTCCATAATGTGTTAAGCTCCTTGACCTGCTTTTTCTTTTATTGTCTCCTGGGCTGTTCACTTTATGCATTTGTGTAATTCGATGATAATTCGCCCTATTTTCCAAAAATATCCTGCAAAAGCATTGACAATCCGATTCTTTTTGGTAGAATAGATAGTAGAATGAATTTGCATAAGGAGAATGCTTATGGAAACCTCTCGTACCTTTAGCGGAAAATGGATCACCTCGAAGGAATTCTGCTCCTTAGAGCCGGTTCCGGTCTTTCATCGACAGTTAGAAAAGCTTGATATTCATAATAAGGCTCCCAAAAACGCGCATATCCTCTTTCGAAAGACCTTTTATGCAAAAAAAGGTCTTCCCACCGTCATCTACCTGTCAGCGGATGATTATTACAAGCTTTATATCAACGGACAGTTCATATGCCAAGGGCCGGCTGCCGGGTATCCGTTCCACTACTACTATAACCGCGTGGATATCTCCGATTACATTCGTGACGGTGAAAACACGCTTGCCGTGCATACCTATTATCAGGGGCTGATCAACCGTGTCTGGGTCAGCGGAGACGACCGTCACGGCTTTATCTGTGATATAGAACAGGATGGGAAAAATATCCTGTCCTCGGATGAGAGCTTTTTATGCGCCTATCACACCGGCTTCGAGGGCATGGGGACCTTTGGCTACGCCACCCAGTTTGCCGAACGCTACACCAGCGGTTCGCCGGAGGAGGGCTTTGAAAAGGTCGATCACGATGACCACGCCTGGGAAAAGGCACACGTGCGCGAGCATCTCGACTATGCTCTATTTGAACAGCCCTCCGCTATGTTGGTTTTTGAAGAGATAGACCCGGTGACACAGACGTGTGACGATGAGGGCATAACGCTTGATTTTGGTGGAATGTATGTGGGATATCTGGAATGTGCCGCCTGTGGAAAGCCCGGTCAGACCTTAGAGCTGCTGTTTGGGCAGGAATTGAACGAGGATGGAAGTGTGCGCTATGCTCTGCGCGCCAACTGCACCTACCGTGAGGAATGGGTACTTTCGGGTGGAAGAGATCGTTTGAATGAATTCGATTACAAGGCATTCCGCTATGTGCGCATCCAAATTCCGGGTGGTGCAGACAGCTGTACGCTTTCGGACATCAAGCTGCGCGCCCGTCACTATCCATTTGTCCAAAGGGCGGTGCCCAATGTGACCGACCCTGCGCTTCTTTCAATATGGGAGCTATGTGTACGCACGCTGAAATACGGTCCGCAGGAGGTCATTCAGGACTGCATGGAGCGTGAAAAGGGAAACTATTTAGGGGATGGCTGTTACACGGCACTGGCACACGCGGCATTGACCGGGGACACAGCGTTGATCAAGAAGCTTGTAGACGACAGTATGCGCACGCGCTTTATCGACAAGGGGCTTATGACCTGTGCGGCGTGCTCCTTCATGCAGGAGATCGCCGAGTATCCGCTTATGATGTATTATCTGTTATACAGCTACTATGAATTGACCGGCGACACCTCCTATCTGCGCGAAAAATACGATGGCTTATGTGAAATATTGGATCACTACCGCGACACCTATGAAAAAGAAGGGTTACTTTCCAATTTGGACAAATGGTGCGTAGTCGAATGGCCGGCTCCGTATCGGGATGGCTATGCCGCCGAGATCACCGAGGGCAAGGTCTGTACCGATATTCACAGCGTGATCAATGCGCACTACATTGGTGCGGTAAAATACCTCAACCGCATAGCTGCGCTTTTAGGGTTTGCGCCCTACCGCGATGAGAAGCCGTTGGTCGAAGCGTATCGGAATGCCTTTTATGTGCCGGAGAAAAAGCTATTCAAGGACAACCCTGCTTCCGATCACATCAGTATGGTATCCAATGCATTTGCGTTTTTCTATGAGTTAGCACCGGACGAAGAGACGGAGCAGGTCATGGTAGACTATTTCAAGGAACGAGGCTTTACAACGGTCATGCTCTTTGGGGCATATCCAATTTTAGAGGGCTTACGGCGCACAGGGCGGACGGAGCAGTTACACGCCTTTTTAGCGGATGAAAACGCCTGGCTGCGTATGCTTCGAGAAGGGGCAACAACGACCTTTGAGGGCTGGGGCAAGGATGCGAAATGGAACACCTCACTTTTCCATCTGACCTTATCCTACGCCGTCCTCTTTCTGACTGACTGGCACGGCGGCGCGGAAGCCGCACGGCAAATTTCACGGAATAGTTCAGACTAAAGGGTGAAGCAGAGTTAGGAGTGTGGAGTGTGAAATATACGGTTCGCACAAACCCCACTAACGCGCACTATGCGGCTTCCACATATCACCCTACTGTAAGCTTGTAGAAACAAAGCCCCTTAGAAAGTCGCGGTTCTTGCGTTAGATGTAGCCTGTGCCCTTCGCACCGGCACAAAACGTGCCATGC
>CAZAWG010000284.1:0-2397 GCA_964488785.1 uncultured Oscillospiraceae bacterium
TTTTGCGGAGCTTTTCTTGTAAGAAAAGCGACCGAGGTCAAGGGCGAGTAGCCCTGTCGCCCTTCGCAAAGGGCGAAATCCCCCTTAACGCATCAAAAAACGCAGGAGCGGGTGAATTTTTTGTCGCATATGGCGGCAAAAAAGAGGGTGAACCCACGTATGGGGTTCACCCTAAAAACAGAAGGACTTTTGCGATACGCAGAAAAGGACTATAGCGAAAAGCCATAGTCCTTTTTTATTGCACTCAAAGCGCATTCCCGTCCTCTTGCTTCAGAATGGCGGCAAATCTCAATAGCTGCTTGAGCGAATGAACGCCGAGCTTCGAGTAGATGTTCTTGTTATGATAGCGTACCGTGGATTCCTGAAGGCCCAGCGTGGTCATAATCTCCTTGACCGTTTTGCCCTCCATATAGTAGCCGAACACCTCTTTTTCCTTCGTGGTGAGTGTGGCAAGCCCGGTTTTGAAGTTTTCATAATCGTAGGGGTCGATCTCATCCTTCCGGGAATAGGCAAGCCGCTCGTTCTGCTTGGTCGTCTCTTCAAACTGACTTTGCAGGATATGGGCGGCGGTCATGGCATCCTCCTTTTCGCGCCGCAGACGGCTTAGCTCCTCCTCGTTGATACGGTCCTGCTCGGCAAGAAAGTGGAACAGATCGTTGATCTCCGCCGTATACGCTTCATTCTTCTCATATTTTCTATCACGGATGCTGTTTAAGGCACGCACAAGCGGCTGTATGTACTGTCGCGTAAAAAACATAGCCAGTCCGACGGCTGCTACCGTAAAGGTGAATATGAGCAAAACAATGCGCACGAGGTTGTCTTGCAGCATACGCGTATAGTCGGTTTTGGGTATCCACACGCTTATAGAAGCATTGCATTCTCCCGGACACAGCGGCAGAGACTTTGTAATGCCGATATAGCTCTCATGGCTCCCTTTATACTCGGTCAGCCCGTTTCCAAAGCTCTGCTCGATAAAATGACCGCTCGGCTTCCAATAATACGCATTCAGCACACCGGCGCTGAGGGTGGATTCCTCAAACAGCGCACGTGTACTGTTTGTTTTGGAAATGCAGAAAATGGCATGGTCAAGCGATGAGGGTTGGGCAAAGCTCTGCTTGAAATAGCCCTCGCTCAGTTCAAAGCCGCATAGACCCATATAGGCACCCTCCTGCGAAAGAAGGGGTACGGTCATCAGCATGACGTGCTGGTCCGTGCCGGGAAGAAGAGTCACATCGGAGAGACGATAGCTTTGATTCAAGGGAAACGCTGCTTCGGATTTACGTGCGTCATGCTCGGGAAACAGAGTGGTATCAAACTCAAGCCTCCATTTGCGGTGGGGCATACAGCCATGCGCCTTTCCCACCTCGGCAAGCCCACGATAGAGAAGCACACGTGTGTCGCTACGCTCCAAGCTGTTGCGCTCAAGATAAAGGCCGGTGCGCGAGGTGTCCGCATTTTCCACGTCTGCATTCACCTGTGCCTCCAACATCACAAAGACACCGGTGCAGTCGGCTTCCCACAGCTTTTGCCGTAAGGGGTCGATGAGCCGCTCCTGCAAGGCCTCAATATGCTCATAGGAGGTGTTGATATCCGAAAAGCGCAGTTCATGCGTGGAAAGATAGTCCTCCACAAGGTCGGAGCAAGAGCGTGAGAGCTGCACGCTCATTACGGCAAGATTATCAAAATAGGTATCCAGCTGCTTCTCGAACAGCTGAGCTTGAAAGGCAAGCGTATCGGAAAGCTGTGCCTTTGTACCGGTAAAGCTGCCTAGGATGGACAGTCCGGCAAAGAAAAGAGCGCACAGAAGAAGGGCAAGCACACACATACTGAAAAAAAGCTTGCGCCGCAGAGTATTCGGTTTTGATACGATCGGAAGCTTCATGGCATGACACCGCCTTAGTCAAGGGTGCAAAACAGCTCCCATAGCTCATTCGAAAGAGCCTCAGCGCTTTCTCCCTCGCTATAGCGTGTGGGCATGGATTTTTGCAGGAGGCGCAAGGAATCATAAAGGGAATAGATGTTGTTATAATAGCCGGCAAAGGAAGGCTCACGAATCGGGGTTGCGGTCTGATGGACGGTGTTTAAGGCGCGATACAGCGATGCATAGGCTTCATTCTTATATTTATAGCTGTCGATCTGATCAAAGGAAGCCTTATTGACGGGCATATAGCCGGTTTCTACGCAAAAAGAGAGATTACGCTCCGGCTCGGTCAGCCAGTCGGCAAAGATTTTGGCGGCTTCGGCCTTTTGCGCGGTGGTCTTATAGGCGCAAAGACCCACGCCTGCCTGTGTAATGAGCAGCTCGGTGTCTGCGGCTGTCGGTGGTGGGAGAATATGCAGCTCCATCGGCTCAGAGGTATTGTCGGGATAGGTGACCGTATCGTTATAATACAGGAT
>CAZAWG010000285.1:0-2392 GCA_964488785.1 uncultured Oscillospiraceae bacterium
AATGCACGGATAGGACTCACGGGTACGAAGGGCCTCCGGCTCTAACCGATAGGCTTTCGATGTCAGCCCATAGCGCATAGCGGCGCGGACGATATTTTTGGCTTTTGAGCCATCGCGCGACACGCCGCAATCCTGCCGCACCTGTTCGAGAGGGATCCATTTTTTATAATAGGCTAACACCATGGCAAGGCAGGCTGCACCGCATTCCAAGGCCTCCATTTGCAGGATGACCGGCACCTTTACCGCTCTGTTTGTTTCTTTCATGTTCCCTCTCCTTTATCCGAATACAAGAGAAAGCGGCGAAACACTCCCAAAGCACACCTCAGCCGGATACACGCCCGGCGAAAGCTCGGCATCCACTGCGAGTGCATACACCCATGTTCCTTCTGCGAAGCCGGCGGCATGGCATTCATATTCGCTAAGAACCGTATCTGCCGGCACCGGAAGCTCGGGAACTGCGGAAACGGAGCAAACGGTATCGTTCACGCGGATAGGGGTATCGGCATCCATCTGTGCGCAGACGCTCTCCGGCACGTAGCACACGGCATTTCCGGCGTGTGCGCACACGACCAAAGCATTTCCCGTGTTTTCGACCTGTCCGAAAAGGCTCCACACCACAAGTCCTGCAGCGAGAAGGGCGGCACACGCCAACAGGATGATCGAGGGGATACGCACCGTGCGCACATAGGCATCGATCTCTTCGACCTGCTCCAATGCGGCAAGGCTCTTTTTTCGAAACGGTGTACTCATGCTTTTTCCCCCTGTTCAATCAAATATTTTTTAATGCGCACACAGTTATAGCCATTCTTATATTCATAGGAAAATTCATCCATGCTGTTTTTGACCATAAAGATACCGAGTCCACCAAGCGGACGCTCCTCGGCTGAAAGCGAAACGTCCGGGTCCGGCTTTTCAAGCGGGTCATACGGAACGCCACAGTCGATAAAGGTCATGACAACGGCAAGCGGCGCTTCTGCCACCTCCACGCGCACCGTTGCGTTTCCCTTACCGGGGGCATAGGCATAGTATGCGATATTGCCGAACAGCTCATCGATGGCGATATGGAGCTGTGCCGCCGCCTTAGGGGGAAAGTCATACGGCTCCAGCTGTTCGTCCACAAAGGCAGTCACTCTTTCGATATTTTGAATATCCGCGATCAAAGTTAATTCCTTCATGGCCTGTGTTCCTCCGTTCTCATTTGGCATTTATACTCTAAACACAGCATGGTCACATCGTCAAACGGGTCAGCCTCGCCGACAAAGGCATCGATATCGCTCTTGATGGTATGCACGGTATCGCTGACCGACATACGAAGGGTACGCGAAAGTGCTTTCTCTAAGCGTTCGGCACCATACAGCTCACCGCTTGCATTCGTTGCCTCGGTCACACCATCGGTATATTCGAACAGGCGGTCGCCCGGCGAAAGGGACAGGCTCCCGGCGGTATATTTCATAGTTTCAAAGCCGGCAAGCACAAAGCCCGGCTTGAGCTTATACGGCGCATACTCCTCGTTTTTCTTACAGATATACGGAACCTCATGACCGGCATTGACAAAGGTAAATTCGCCGTTCACCAAATCAAGCACGCCCTCAAAGGCAGTCACGAACAGTCCCTCGCTATTGGATTCGCAAAGGATACGGTTCACGCAGGTGAACACCTCGCCCAGATCGCAGCCCGGCACGGTATGGTCTTTAATGAGCGTTTTTGCGATAACCATGAACAAGGCCGCCGGTACACCTTTACCGGACACATCCGCCATAACTACGGCGATATGCCGCTCGTCCACCATGAAGAAGTCGTAGAAATCGCCGCCGACCTCCTTGGCTGGGGTCATTTCGGCGTAGATATCGAACTCCTCGCGTTCCGGGAACGCCGGGAAGATGGAGGGAAGCATAGAGGACTGGATATGGGTGGCGATATCCAATTCCGCACCGATGCGCTCCTTTTCGCCGGTGACAGCGGTCAATTCGGCAATGTAGGTTTCCAGGTCTGTTTCCATTTTACAGAAGGAGCGTGCCAGGCTCTCCAATTCATCCCCGGTATGAATGGCAAGTGCGGAAAGAGACTCGCCACCCTCCTTTTGATGCTTGACAAATCCGCTGGCGGCAGAATCGAGCGACCGGATCGGACGAAGCATATACCGGTTGACCAGAAAGAACACGACCGTTGCGCAGACGATGGCGGTGACGGCGGCAAGAAGCGCAAGTGACACGAAAAAGTCATGCCGCTCCGACACGATCTTATTCATGGAGATATCGACGAGTGCCACGCCGATGACCGTCCCTTGCGCATTTCGAATAGGTGCGGAGGCAGAGCAGAGGTAGCCGTATTCCGGAAGATTGGTGATAAAGGCAGGAAATTCGTAATTCCCGGCGCGGATGCTCTCCCAATG
>CAZAWG010000286.1:0-2372 GCA_964488785.1 uncultured Oscillospiraceae bacterium
TGAGGATCGTATCGAAACCTCTTTGCGCAGGATCCGCCAGAAGGTCGGAGACGGAAACGTCATCGTTCTTGTCAGCGGCGGCGTGGATTCAGCCGTAACGGCCGCTTTATTGGTCAAGGCTCTCGGCTCGGAGAAGGTCTATGGAATTCATATTGACCATGGCATGATGCGGAAAAATGAATCCGATCTCATTTGTCAAAACCTCGCCGACCTGGGTCTTACCCATATGCGACGGATCAATGCGGAGGATGCTTTCTTCCATACTCCACTCACCATCGAGGGCGAAGCGTATAAACCGCTGTCACAAACCTGTGAACCGGAGAAAAAACGTGCGATCATTGGTCAAATGTTCTTTGAGGTCACTGAACAGGCCGCTAAAGACTTAAAGCTCGATTTCGATTCAGCGTTCCTCGGACAAGGCACCCTGCGTCCCGATCTGATCGAAAGTGGAAACCCCGATGTCAGCGGTTATGCCCATAAGATCAAGACCCATCATAACGATGTCGGCGTGATCCGAGCCTTGCGCGAACGCGGTCATGTGGTGGAAACCAACTGGGATTGGCATAAGGATGAAGTAAGACAGGTCGCACGAATGTTAGGACTCAAGGAAGAGATCGCTTCCCGTCAGCCCTTTCCCGGTCCCGGTCTGGGCGTGCGTATACTTTGCACCGATGAAGTCGGTCGTGCTTCGACCGATACGGAGCTTAACGAAAAATATAAGTCACTCGTTTCGTTTGTTCGGAATACAGATGCTTCTTTCGAAACCGATCTTGCCCCTATCGAAAGTGTCGGTGTGCAGGGTGACCACCGTTCGTATAAAAAAATGACCGTTCTGTATGCCAAAGAGCTTGCAGAGCCGGTGACCATGGATATGCAAAGGGTCTATGCCCTCGCCAAAAGGCTTCCCAATGAGCTTTCTTTTATCAACCGTGTGACCTATTGCTTGAATCCGGTCGAATGCCCCAAACCGCTCTTTTGTACTCCAACTCATATCTGTCACGAAACAGCCGAGCTGCTCCGGGAATTGGATGATATCACGACCCGGCATTTGATGAATAAACAGATCGCCCAATGCTTTGCCGTTTTAGTGCCGGTTTCGGCGCATTCCGATAAAAAATATTCTGTGGTCATGCGCGCTGTATGTACCACCGATTTCATGACAGCGGAATCGGCTCTTCCGGGAAAGGATATTCCCATAGAAGCCTTCATAAAAGCGCGGGATGAGATTTTAACACGCTTTGGTGATACCATTTCACTGGTATTATACGATGTCACCGGAAAACCCCCGGCTACGGTAGAATGGGAATAAAGAAAGAAAAATCACATTTATTGAATATTAGGAGGAACAGCTATGAACACGTTACGTCCCGAAACCATGGAACGCATCCAAACCCCGGCACTTGCCAATGCCTTTATTGAGGAGCAGGTGAAGGAGATCCGGACACAGGTCGGCGATAAAAAGGTACTTCTTGCCTTATCCGGCGGTGTGGATTCTTCGGTCGTGGCAGCCCTTTTGATCAAGGCTATCGGCAAGCAGTTAGTCTGTGTACACGTTAATCATGGACTAATGCGCAAAGGCGAAAGCGAACAGGTCATTGAGGTTTTCCGTCATCAAATGGATGCAAATCTGATCTATGTAGATGCTACCGACCGTTTCTTAGACCTGTTAGCAGGGGTAGCCGAGCCGGAAAAGAAGCGTAAGATCATTGGCGGCGAATTCATCAAGGTATTTGATGAGGAATCGGCAAAATTGGAAGGAATTTCTTTCTTAGCACAGGGAACCATTTATCCGGATATTCTGGAATCGGATGGTGTAAAGGCACATCATAACGTAGGCGGACTGCCGGAAGACATGAAAATGGAGCTTGTAGAGCCGTTAAAGCTGTTATATAAGGACGAAGTACGTGTAGTTGGTGAAGCCTTAGGACTTCCGCACAGCATGGTATACCGTCAGCCGTTCCCGGGTCCGGGACTTGGCGTAAGATGTCTTGGAGCCATCACACGCGACCGTTTGCACGCACTTCGTGAAGCAGATGCGATCTTACGCGAAGAATTTGATAAAAACGGACTTGCCGGCAAGGTATGGCAGTATTTTATCGCCGTACCCGATCTCAAAAGTGTCGGTGTACGCGATGGCAAGCGTTATGAGGGCTGGCCGGCCATCATTCGTGCCGTCAACACAACCGACGCCATGACGGCGACCATCGAAGAGGTTCCGTATGCGCTGTTGCACCACATCACTGACCGCATCACCGCCGAGGTCGAGGGCATCAACCGCGTGCTGTTGGATCTGACACCAAAACCGGTGGGAACGATTGAGTGGGAGTGATTTTGTAAGACCACTTTCTCGGCTGTAGAGCCGTAAAAGTTGC
>CAZAWG010000287.1:0-2370 GCA_964488785.1 uncultured Oscillospiraceae bacterium
GTGGGCGCGATGGGCGTGGCCATTCCCGGCGGCCGCTTTGAACTGATCGACGTGAACGGTGAGATCATCACCGAAAAGGCAGGAAACCTGAATTTGGGTGTGCCGGGCATTATGTATTTAGGCGGCATTTTCGGGCTGATCGGCGCGTTTTATTACGAAAAGAACGCAGCAGACCCCAACGGACTGATCTCGCTTTTGATCTCCTTCGTGTGCGCCTTTGCAGCTTCTGCCTGTGCCGGTCTGATCTACAGCTTTTTGACCATCACACTGCGCGCCAACCAGAATGTCACCGGTCTGACGCTCACCATTTTCGGTTCGGGCATTGCTAACTTTTACGGCGGCTATCTCAACAAGCTCGCCGGAGGTGTTGGACAGATCTCGGTTTCAACGACCAGCGCGGCGTATCGGACGATGCTTCCGTTTGCGACTAAGACGGGCATGATCGGAAAGATCCTTTTCTCCTATGGCTTTTTGGTCTATTTAGCCATTCTTTTGGCGATCCTTGTGCAGTTTTTCTTCAACCGCACACGCAAAGGGCTTGCGCTGCGCGCCGTTGGCGAGAGTCCGGCGACAGCAGATGCAGCCGGCATCAACGTCACACGGTACAAGTATGCGGCAACCTGCCTGGGAGCCGGCATATCGGGTCTTGGTGGGTTATACTACGTTATGGACTACATCAAAGGGACCTGGGCAAATGACGGTAAATTGGAATCCTTAGGCTGGTTAGCCGTAGCCCTTGTCATTTTCGCAACCTGGAAGCCCATCAAGTCGATCTGGGGCGCTTACTTATTTGGTATTTTATACTGGATGTATTTATACATTCCGGGGCTTACGCGTTCTTCGCAGGAGCTTTTCAAGATGCTTCCCTATGTTGTTACGCTCATCGTTCTGATCGTTTCAAGCTTGCGCAAAAAACGTGAAAGTCAGCCTCCTGCCGCTCTCGGTCTTGCCTACTTCCGCGAGGATCGCTAACGGCAATTTACCGTTTCCGCATATCAACCTGCCATACGCTTTCAAGAGCCGCGCCTTTTCAAAAGACGCGGCTCTTTATTATGTGATGCAAAAACAAGGGGGATGGTAGTTTTCTTCTACCATCTCTCAGCCTGTCGCAAAACCAAAGTTCAGTTCTTTTGCGGAGCTTTTCTTGTAAGAAAAGCGACCGAGGTCAAGGGCGAGTAGCCCTTGTCGCCCTTCGCAAAGGGCGAAATCCTCCTTACCGCATCAAAAACACGAAAGAGTGGGTGAATTTTTTGTCACGTATAGCGGCAAAAAAAGAGGGCGAACCCACGTATGGGGGTCGCCCCACAAAAGCCGAAGGCCTTTTGCAACAGTCTAAAGGGATGGTAGTTTTCTTCTACCATCCCTTTCTTTGACCGGTCACCCGGTCTTATTTTTTTGGATTAATACGCTTTGCCCCAGTAGACTAGCTTTTTCGCCGGACGTCCACAGCATACGCAAACATCGCTGAGCTGTTCTTGGTCAAACGGAATACAACGCGAACCAACGCCGGTCACTTCTTTGACCTTGTCCTCGCATTCCTCGCTTCCGCACCACATAGCACGCACGAAGCCATCACCCTTTTCGGCAAGCACCTGGACGATCTCATCCATGCTCGTGCAGTCATAGGTATGACGAGCGCGGTTTTCCAGAGCGATAGCATACATACCATCACGCACTTCCGTAAGCTTTGCAAGAACGCCGTCCTTAAAGCCCTCTAACATATCATCCAAGGCAAGGAAGCTCTTTTCGCGGTTGTGACGCGTCACAACCACACACTGCTTGTTCTCGATATCCTTCGGGCCGATCTCTACACGCACCGGCACGCCCTTCATTTCGTATTCAGCAAACTTCCAGCCGGGGCTGTTATCGCTGTCATCCAATTTCACACGCACTCCGCAGGCCTTCAATTTATCGTATAGCTTCTGCGCTTCCTCCAGCACGCCCTCTTTGTGCTGTGCGACCGGAACAATGACGACCTGAATCGGTGCAACCGCCGGCGGAAGCACAAGACCGTTGTCATCGCCATGGGTCATGATAATCGCGCCGATCAGGCGCGTTGTCGTGCCCCACGAGGTCTGATGCGGATATTCGTCCTTGTTATCCTTGGTCTTATAGGTAATGCCAAACGCCTTGGCAAAGCCGTTTCCGAAATAATGCGAGGTGCCTGCCTGAAGGGCTTTCCCGTCGTGCATGAGCGCTTCAATAGCGTAGGTATCCTCTGCACCGGCAAACTTATCCGACGGCGTTTTGGGTCCCTTGACGACCGGCATAGCCAAATCGTTTTCGCAGACATCGGCGTACACGTTTAGCATACGCAGTGTTTCCTCCACAGCCTCTTCGGCGGTGGCGTGCATGGTATGTCCCTCCTGC
>CAZAWG010000288.1:0-2358 GCA_964488785.1 uncultured Oscillospiraceae bacterium
GAAGCAGACACCTTTGAGCTTTTGTCCGGCGTGCGAAACGGAAAAACGGTGGGCGGCAGCCTTTGCGCCGTCATTCGAAACACCAACACACGCTCCGGCGACTACGATACGCTTTCCGGAAAGCCCCGTCCCTCTCACGCCGATTATCCGGCTATGGTCAAATTCGGCGATGCGATCGACCGGCGCGGCGGCGGTCAATTCTCCGGACGGCTGACGGCTCCGCTCTGCCTTGTAGGCGGCATTCTGCTTCCGTTATTGGAGCAAAAGGGCATTCATATAGCGGCACATATCGCGCGTATCGGCAATGTGTGCGACACACCCTTTGACCCTCTGGCGGAAGAACTGGAGCTTATCCGGCGGCTAAACGAAAGCCCCTTTGCGGTCATCGAGCCAGAAAGCGAAGAACGCATGAAAAAGTGCATTCGCGCCGCCGCCGCTCATGGCGATTCGGTAGGTGGACACATCGAAGCTAAGATCACAGGACTTCCGGTTGGAACGGGATGCGGAATGTTTGAGGGCGTGGAAAATATGCTGTCGAAAGCCTTGTTTGCCGTTCCGGCGGTCAAGGGGATCGAATTCGGCTCCGGCTTTGAGGGCTGTACATGGCACGGCTCAGAATATAACGATGCCTATTATTACGATGAAACCGGCACTGTGCGCACGCGCACCAACCATGCCGGCGGTATCTGCGGTGGCATGGCGACCGGTATGCCGGTCGTTTTCCGTGTAGCCGTCAAGCCCACGCCCTCCATCTCGTTGGAACAGGAAACGGTGGATTTAACCAATCATCAAAGCACGACCATTTCCATCAAGGGACGGCACGACCCCTGTATCCTGCCGCGTGCCGTGCCGGTCATTCGCGCGGTGAGTGCGCTTGCGGTATATGAGCTGTTAGACGAATAGGCTGAAAGGAGAACACCATGGACACAAACAACCGGACCGTATATGATCTGTCCGACATTCGCCGAAAAATCGATGAAGTCGATGATGAGCTTTCCGCTCTGTTTCTTCGACGCATGGCTCTGTGCGCCGAGGTCGCTTCCTCCAAAAAGCAGACTGGCAAGGCTGTGCGCGACCCGGCACGTGAGAATGCCATCGTGGAGCGGCTGACCGAGGGACTGTCCGATAAAGAAAAAAATGCGGTCGATAAGCTCTATCGCTCTATCTTCTCGATCAGTCGGCTGTCCCAGCAGGAGGCGCTTTCGAGGGACGGCTTCCAAGGCGCACTGTATGAAAGACTTCATGCCGCGCTTGACCGGCGAGATGTGTTTCCGACCGCACCGGTGGTAGCGTGTCAGGGCGTGCCGGGAGCCTATTCCGAAAAGGCGTGCCGGACGTTGTTTTCCGAGCCGGATATCCTGTATTTCAAGGATTTTGAGAGCGTTGTCAAAAGCGTGCGCTCCGGGCTTTGCCGGTATGGAGTGCTTCCGTTCGAAAACAGCATTCACGGCAGTGTCACGGAGGTATACGATATTTTGTCGCGCTCGGATGTGAATGTGGTGCGCTCGGTCAAGCTGCCTATCCACCACGCGCTGCTTGTGCCGCACGGAAGCTCGCTTTCCGATATTACGGAAATCTATTCACACAAGCAGGCCATCGGTCAGTGCAGCGATTTTCTGGCGGCTCACCGCTCCATCAAAGTCAACATCTGCGAGAACACCGCGACCGCCGCCAAGCTTGTCTCCGAAAGCGGACGACGCGACTTTGCCGCCATTTCCTCAGAGGGCTGTGCGGATCTGTACGATTTGGATCTTTTGAAGCGCGACCTGCAAAACAGTGACATCAACTACACCATGTTTTATTGCATTTCCAAGGATTTGGAAATCTGCGGAAGGGTCGATCGTGCCGCCTTTATGTTCACGCTTCCCAACCGCGCCGGAACACTTGCCGATGTGCTTTCGCGCTTTGCGGACAAGGGCATCAATTTAGTCAAGATCGAGAGCCGCCCCATCAGCGGCAAGGATTTTGAATTCATGTTCTACGTCGAAGCCGACTGCGCTGTCTTTGATGAAACACTCATTCGTCTGCTTTGCGAATCGGCAGGCAGTCTGGAAAGCTTCCGCTTCATCGGTGCATACAGTGAGATATCCCCCGATAAAGAGCAACACAAAGGAGCATAGAAATGGCTTTATACGGTCTTTGCGGCAAAACGCTTGCACACAGCTATTCCAAGGGACTGCATCATTTTTTAGGCAATCCGGATTACGAATTATTAAATTTTACCAAGGAAGAATTCTATGATTTTTTCCGCCGTCGTCCCTTTCGTGGTGTCAACGTGACCATCCCCTATAAAAAGGATGCGTTAGCACTTTGCGATGTGGTATCGCCGGAGGCAAGGGCTATCGGCTCGGTCAACAC
>CAZAWG010000289.1:0-2346 GCA_964488785.1 uncultured Oscillospiraceae bacterium
ATATAGAAGGCATTCCAGATATGATTCATTTCCTCGCTATCCACAAAGCCCCCGGTAATACCGGCACGTGCGGTCAACGCATAAAAAGCGGAAGCATATCCCTGACAAACTGCCTTCCCATTGACCAAAAGCCCATGTGCGCTGTGGTCGGTTAGGGTCGTATCATAGGAACCGTACAGCGCCAGCCGGTCATGGATGACTAACAGCTTGTCAATCGGATCGGAGAACTCGTCCACTCCCTCCAAGATCTCATTCATGACAGCGTTCATTTTAGCGATCTCGGCATCAATCTTGACCGTTTCGGTTTCGATATATTGCGGTTCGATATAGGGAACTGTTCCATTGCTGATACCATATCTGAACATATGACTTACATAATACAGCTCCGGGTACATATTGATGGTCGTTGTAACGATATCCTTTATCTCTTTTTGCGTAATGCCAAAAGAACGGATATCGATTTTGGATGACATGGCGCGCATCCCCTCATACAGAGTCTCATATATCGTTTTTTCGTAAAGCTCGACATCTCCCGTTTCGGGAATATAGGTTGCAAGGCCATCGATGATGAAACTGTCTATGACGACCTCTGTGTCCGGTGCTTCGGCACTACAGAAAGGTGCGATGGGCAGGAGCAGAAAAAGTACCAAGAGCGGAAAGAAGATATGGAATTTAGGAAAGCGCATAGGAACACTCCTAAAAAGATTATTTTGTCTTTGTCAGATCATAATGACTGTAAAAGGTTTTTCCGTTCAAGTATTCAAGTGGTGCCGCATCGGTGGTAAAGCAGAATTTGAGCGAATGCGAGCATAGCATCTGAAACTGCTTACCGGTCTTGCTTTTATGATTGACACCATACTTTCCGTCCCCCACAAGCGGATGACCGATAAAGGCCAAATGGGCGCGAATCTGATGGGTACGTCCGGTGACTAATTCCACCTCCAAAAGGGAGCGGTCATCAAATGACTGCAATAGCTTAAACTTTGTAATAACCGTTTTGATATCATCGTCATAGCGGACATGGCACTTTTTTTTCAGCTCAGCACGCGAATGGGCGATAGTGACACGGTTAGCGTTCTTATCTTTATAGAGAAAATCGGAAAGCATGGCACTCTTTTCGCGAGGGGTGCCGTAAACCATGCAAAGATATCGTTTTTCAAGCTCCCTGTCACGAATTTTCTGGTTAAGTACAGCAAGCGCTCTTGCGTTTTTCGCAGCAATGACAAGACCACAGGTATTGCGATCGAGGCGATTACACAAAGCCGGTGTGAAGGTCTGCTCGGCATTCGGGTCATATTCACCTTTTTTATAGAGGTAGCCGCACAGGCGATCCACAAGACAAGTCTCTCCGGCATGGATGGGTTTTTCACCCGGCATATCGGAATGCACCAATTCCCCCTGCGGCTTATCGAGAAGCAGCAGGTTTTCGTCCTCATACACGATCTCTTCCGGCGAAAGGTCGAGTGTCGGAGCAGATAAGCGCGTGTTATCCGCACTTTTTTTCGGTGTGACGGACAGGAATTCTTCCGGAATATACAGCTCTATGACATCATTCTCCGAAAGCATGGTGTTAGGAGCCGCTTTCTTTCCGTTCAGCTTAATGCGCTTGGTACGCAGATACTTATACATGAGGGAATTTGGCATTCCGGGCAATACTTTTGAAAGATAGCGATCAATACGCTTTTGTGCGTCATTCGCACCAATTGTATAGGTTTTGATGGGATTTCACCTCTTGTGGTGCAAAACGCACGAATTTATAATGGTAAAAGACAAATAGAGCCGATCCTGAACGGATCCGCTCTACACATAAACCGATGGAGCCATGCTCCGTAAAAATATCAAGATTGGCCGGGGAGCCGTGTGGTGCCAGTGAAAACCCTGCTTTTGGCAAGGGGGGTGCCCTATCGTCAACTTTGTGCTACCAGCATCTTTCGTCTCCGGTCCTTTTTCCGGCTTATTTCATCCGGGAATCGGGAGAAGAAAGGAGGTCTGCATCCCGTATTCGGAATAACGGGCTCCATTTTCATGATGTGGGTTTATATGAGCAAACATCACGCACCCTCCAGCATATGAGTACATGGTCTACTCTTTCAGATCATGTACGACCGTTTGAGGGAAACGGTTATTCTTCTTCCTTTGCGTTCTCGCCGGCGTCATAATCGATCTCCGACATGAACTCATCCTCAAAGGCATCCGCAGCTTTGTCGAATTCCTCGTCATCCTCGATGGTGACCAGATATTCTTCGCCGTTTTCATCGGTATCTACCTTTAAGATCACATATTCCTCGTCCTCGCCGTCTGCCGGAATGAGCGCAACATAATTATTGCCATCCAGCTCGATACGAC
>CAZAWG010000290.1:0-2335 GCA_964488785.1 uncultured Oscillospiraceae bacterium
GTACTTGGGACCGGTGGATGGGAATGACCTCGAACGGCTACAAATCGTCCTAAACGAAGCGAAAACCTACGATACCTGTACCCTTGTCCACATCAAAACCAAAAAGGGCTGTGGCTATAAATACGCCGAAGAGGTGCCGGAAAAGTATCATTCGGTCGGTGCCTTTGACCCGGATGCCGGCGTAAGCACGTCCGAAAAAAAGGATTATTCGGCGGCGTTTGGAAATGCCCTTTGCGCCCTTGCGCAAAACGATGAGCGCTTGTGCGCCATCACAGCGGCTATGTGCGATGGGACCGGACTTCGCGGCTTTGCCGAGCAATTCCCGGAACGCTTTTTTGACGTGGGCATTGCCGAGGAGCACGCGGTCGCCTTTGCCGGGGGACTTGCTGTCCGGGACTATGTGCCGGTGTTTGCCGTCTATTCCACCTTTGCCCAACGTATCTATGACCAGCTCATCCACGATGTGGCTCTGCAAAGACTGCATATCGTGCTGGCGCTCGACCGTGCCGGCTTCGTGCCGGGGGACGGGGAAACGCATCAGGGCATTTTCGATTGTGCCTTTTTGTCCACCATTCCGGGCGTAAGCCTGTATGCGCCGGATTCGTTCGAGGAACTGGAAAAAGCCCTGCGGCTTGCGGTCGAAGGGAGCGGCATCTGCGCTGTGCGCTATCCGCGCGGCGGCATGAGCGCATATGACCGTGCCGTTTTTGCCCCCTTTGGAACGTCCGGGGCCTTTGATGTCTGCGACCTTTATGCTTCCGGAAAGCCGCGTGTCGCCCTTGTGACCTATGGACGACAGACCGCGCCGGTCTTGCAGGCGGCAAAGGAATTGAGTGCGCGCGGCGTTCGTGTTCGGGTCATCAAGCTGTTCAAGCTTCTTCCGGTGAAAGCGTATATCGATGCGCTTTATGAGGCCATAGGCGAAACGATGGGTCTGTATTTCGCCGAGGAGGGCAGCGTAAATGGCGGCATCGCGCAAAGACTCGTTGCGGCGTTGCGGCAAAAGGGAGCTGTGAATGCGGTGCGTATTCGCGGCATTGAGGATACGTTCCCTCCGCATGGGTCGTATGAGTGGCTGTTGGAAAGGTATGGCTTGGATGCACATTCGATGACAGAAGAAATACAGAAATGGTCAGAGTCACTTTTGGAACAATAGAGATGTGTGCAGCTGCCGTGACGGATACGGGCGCTGCACACTTTTTTTACCCATAGAAAAATAGCAGACAAAGCCATGATTCACGGAAAATTAACAAAATCGCACAAACAATTTATTGAATTTTCGCGAAAACGTGGTACAATAAGGATAAAGATTAGCACTTGAACAAAATGAGTGCTAAAATCAGAAAGAGGGAATGCTCATGGAATTGAATGAGCGAAAGCTGCGGATATTGAAGTCCATCGTGGATGAATATATCGATCATGGCGAGCCGGTCGGCTCGAAGCATTTGATGGAATACGGCAACTTCTCTCTGTCCTCGGCGACCCTGCGCAATGAGATGAGCGACCTGGAGGCGATGGGCTATCTCGATAAACCCCATGCCTCTGCCGGACGTATCCCCTCCGGAAATGCATACCGGCTGTATGTCGATGAGCTGATGCGCGAATATACCTCTTCCAAGGAACAGCTGGATGTTCTGGCAGAGCTTACACGCTTCAAGTCGAATGAGATGGATTCCATCGTGGCGCGTGCGCGAAAGGTCATTTCACATATGACCAATTATGCTTCCCTTACCATCGAACAGGGGAAAGAGGAGTGCGTGGTCGAGCGCTTTGATGCTCTGCTTATCGACCGAACCAGTATGTTACTTGTTATGATATTGCCGGATGGCTTTGTCAACACAAAGCACGTCTCGACCGGTATCCCCATCACCGCCGCCGATACCGCTATCATCAAGAATGCGCTCAATATGAGCCTTGCCGGAAAGCCGCTCGGAAACGTCTCCTTTCCGCAGATCATGAAGCTTGAGGAACAGTTCGGCGACCTGCGTGCGCTTGTCAGTCCGCTTCTTCGCGTGGCATACGACGCTGCGTGCGGCACCGGACGAAGCGTGGAGGTGGATGGAATCACCAATCTTCTGTCTTATCCGGAGTTTCGCGATGTGGAGCGCGTGAAGGATATTTTGGGACTTCTCGAAACCGATGGCGCAGGCTTGCGTGAATTGCTTCCGGTCGCCTCGGAAGGCTCCGCAAGCGATTCCCACTTGAAGGTCTATATCGGAGATGACGAGAACGGAAAGGGCTTGACCGATGCCAGCATCGTGTTCTGCTCCATGCCGGTCGGCCGCAAAAATACCATCTTTGGCATTTTGGGACCGCGGCGTATGAATTATAAGAA
>CAZAWG010000291.1:0-2329 GCA_964488785.1 uncultured Oscillospiraceae bacterium
GTAACGCCTTGGTGGTGGCATCGGTCGGATTGGCGGTAGTCACCATGGTGACAGACGTACCAGCTGTCTTGACCGGGTAAAGCTTGCTTGTATAGGTCGGTGTGGTGACCGTACCGTTTTCAAAATCGGCATAATAGATCAGGTCGCCGTAGGTTTCATCTACATAAGCAATACCAATATCGTAGGTCGCAACATAGCTTTTGCAGGCGACCTCGCTTGCCGGGTAGGCAACACCGGCCTTGTAGGCTTTACCGGTGACCTCATTGCGCCATGCAACAAAATTCTCTGCATCCGCCGGCTGTGGGAAGGTGAAGGTGTCGCCCTCGACCTTGACCTTAGTCGTGGTATCCTCATCTACCAGACGGACCTCATCGTCATCGATGATGGCATTGAAGTACAGACGGTAGTTGTCGTAGTAGTATACGGTATTCTTACCGCCTGCCGCACGGGGAGAAATGTTGGCAAGACCGGCCTTGTTATTGGTTCCATCGGCTGTGACGGTGAAGGTGTAGGTATGCCATTCGCCATTGGTGGTCGCTTTTTTATCCCAGCTCCAGCCGTCAGAGGCTTTCTCTCCAAGGGAGTTCTTGTATTCCCAACGGCTGAGAATGCCGGCTGTGCTTCCTTCCGGGAAGTACAGATCGACGACAACGGTGTAATCGCCGGCCTTTAAGAATTGCGTGTTCAGCACCATGCAGGAATAATCACCGGTGGCGGTCAGCTTTAAGGCATTGCCGGTGCCGGAAGGCTTTGCTTCAACGGCAACCGTTGCATATTCGGCAGCCGCTGTGACGGTTCTGCCATCCACCGAAACCTCGGAGGCGGTGGCGCTTCCGTTTTCGAAGGTATTGTAGTAGATGAGCTTACCATATGTCTCATCCACTAAGGGAATGTCGATGTCTCCGCTCAGCGCACCGGCGGTCATCGCGTCGTTTGGCAGCTCTGCGGCGTTTTCGACCGTTTCAAGCGTCAGCGCAGCTGCTGACAGAGAAGCGGTGGCTAAAAAGGCGCATACGAGAGCCGTAAGCTTTTTTGCTTTCTTCATAAAAACCTACTCCTTTGCAAAAATAAATTTTAGCAATATTATCATAGCATACATTTGTCAAGCTGTAAATGACTTTTCACGACAACATTATTTGCTTCTTGACTTTTGAGGACAATTGTGCTAAAATAAAAGCGAAAAAGCACAAAAGGGAGGACGTAAAATGGCAGAGAAATCGTACAAAGAGAGCAAAAAGCAGAAGGTCGATTATTTTATCTTTTCCAATTATAATAAGCGGACCCGGGACGAGCTGTTTGACCTGATGATCGAGGACACACAGCAAATTCAACGGCGCGGCACGTCCTTTATCCAGCGCTTTGAGCTGTTTTCCTTAGCGGATTCCAATAAGGTACACGTCTCGCCCATCTATCGCGGCAATTTCACGCCCTATCATGATCACGATTTTTATGAGATCAACTATGTGTTCGAGGGAGAAGTGCTTGAATATATAGATGGAAGGAAATTTGTGCTTGAGCGCGGCGACCTTCTTCTCATGGCGCCGGAGGTGCGCCATATTTCCATGCCCTTTCAGGCGGCCAGAGCCTATAATGTGCTTCTATCCACAAGCTTTATTACGGAATGCGCCGAAAAGCTGCGGCATTGCGACAAAAAGAATTATTTAAGCACGTTAATACACAACAGCGGCTTTCTCATTTTCCACCGCACACACGGCTTTGCCGAGCCGATCATTGGTGATATGCACGATTTCTTACGTAAAGCCAAAAAGCATACTCGCTATCGTTCTCTGCTTGCCGAATGCATGGCTACCGAGATGATGATCCATTTAGGCACGCTCACCTGTGACGTGTATGCCAGAGAAGAAAATGTGTTACGCGAGAACCTGCAGGAGGAGGCGCTTGGCAAGCGTATCATTCGCTATATCGATGAAAACAAGGGTGCAGTCGATTTGGCGCAGCTATCGGAATATTTCGGCTATTCCACGCGGCAGATCCAACGCCTGGTGGAGCGCTATGGGACGGGTCCCTATGCCAAGCACGTGCGCGGTGTGCGTATCAGTTGGGCAACGCGCTATGTTGGTATGCAGGAGATGAGCATTGCGGAGATTGCCAAAACGTGTGGATTTGAGAGTGCGGAGTATTTCAGCCGCTGGTTCAAGAAATATCGTGGGGTCACGCCAACGGAGTATCGGAAAAATGTGAGTACGACATAAATGAAAGGGGCTGTTGCAAAAGCTGCAACAGCCCCCAGCCTGTCGAAAAACCAAAGTTCAATTCTTTTGCGGAGCTTTTCTTGTAAGAAAAGCGACCGAGGTCAAGGGCGAGTAGC
>CAZAWG010000292.1:0-2315 GCA_964488785.1 uncultured Oscillospiraceae bacterium
TTGGTTGGAGAAGTGACCTACATTCCTTTGCGTGCGGTGTCGGAAGCTCTGAATGCGACTGTCAGCTGGGATGCTGAGACAAAAACGGCTGGTATTTGTTCCTACGAAAAAACACATACCCTCTCGGTTGGCGGACATACCCTTGTGCTTGGTCAAACGATGGAAGCACTTTATGCCTCCTGTGGAAATCCCACCTATACCGTTCCCGGCGAAAACGGGCTTACCTGGCACGTGTATGCTTCCTCCCCCGCCTCCTTCTTCGCGGTAGGCGCGGATGGCGGCATCCTTTGTGCCTATTACACAAACGCCCCCGGCTTTTTCACCTCGGATGGCTATGCCTATGGGGCAACCGCTCCCTCGGACAGTAGACAATACGAATATACCCACAGCGGTCACGCAAATTTTCATCGCTACTACGATACCATCGAGAAAAAGCTGTGTGCTGTCTATGCCATTTTTGATGGGTATTACAATCTTCACAATATCCACACCACTTTAGTGGGCGAATCGCGCATGGGATTGGACATTCTCAACACCTTCCGCTACGCAAATGGTCTTGCTCCTCTATACTGGGACGAGGCGGCGGCAGAATGCTCTAAGGCGCACGCAGAATATATGGCTTCCGTCGGCGAATTGACCCATACGAGTGCAGATGGCTCCAGTGCCATCATGCGCTATCACGACTATCGTCCGGATTTCCGCTGGACTGCCTGGGGGGAAAACATTTGTGCAGAAGCAAAAAATATTTTCACCTGTATCAACGGCTGGCGCAACTCGCCTGTCCACCGCTCGTTAATGCTGTCGGATAAATTGTTTGCCGGCATTGGGCTTGTCTATGTGCCGGGTGGAAAATACAGCTATTGCGCAGCTATGCTATTGTTAAAATAGAGCACAGAATCACTCAAAAAACGCACGAAGGTCTTCCTTTCGTGCGTTTTTTTCATTTACAGCAGAATACAGATGAGTCCTCCCGCTCCGTCGTTGATGATCTTCTGAAGCGTATCCGTCAGCTTCATGCGTGCATCCTGCGGCATATGCGCAAGCTTCGCATTTAGTCCCTCTCCTACCAGCTCATGTAACGATTTTCCAAACATATTCGACTGCCAGATGTCGGCCGGGTTTTCCTCAAAGCCCTTTAGCAAGAACTTCACCATGTCCTCCGACTGCTTTTCACTGCCGACAATAGGGCTGACCTCGGTCTGGATATTGGCACGTATCATATGGATCGACGGTGCCGAAGCGCGCAGCTTTACGCCATATCCACCCGGCTGCTTGACGATCTCCGGCTCCTCTAACGTCAGATCCTCCACCCCCGGCGTGACAATGCCATACCCCGTCTCATTGACCTGTCGGATCGCCGCTTCGAATTTTTCATATTTCTTTTTCATATCCGCTAATTCACTCAAAACCGAAAGAAGCGCTTCTTCTCCATCGATCTCCAAGCCCGTCTTATCCCCGATAATGCGATAAAACGATTCCTCCGGTATCTGCACAGACAAAAGCGCACAGCCGGTCGCAAGATCGATCTGCACCGGCTCGACCGATGCACCATATGGTTCCCAGACAAAATCGGCAAAGACCTCGTTTACCTCACCCACCTTTTCGATGCTTTCGGCGCGTGCGGCAAATTCCTCGATCAGCTCCTTGCGTAAGGGATGCTCCGCTTCTAAGCAGGTCACAAAGCGCGGAAAGGCAAAGCGAAGCTCCTTTATGGGAAATTCAAGAAGCACTAACTCCAATATTTTCCGAATATCCTGCTCATCCAGCTCCAAGCAGCTCACCAAGGCCACCGGCACCTGGTATCGCTCTTCTAAAGCTTCCGCAAGAGCCACAGCCTCCGCTTCTTCGGGATGCGCCGAATTCAGCACAAGCACAAACGGCTTATTCTGCTCCTTTAGCTCTGCCACCACCCGTGCCTCGGCTTGTTCATAGCTCTCACGCGGCAATTCGCCGATGCTCCCATCGGTCGTAACCAGAACGCCGATGGTGGAATGCTCCCGGATCACCTTTTGTGTACCGATCTCGGCAGCCCTGTCAAACGGCATGGGCTGTTCATCCCACGGGGTCATGACCATGCGCGGCTTGTCGTCCTCCATATGTCCCATCGCCCCCGGTACGATATACCCCACACAATCGATCATTTTTACACGAAAGGCAGCTCGGTCATTCAAATGCAGCTCGACCGCTTCGTTGGGAATGAATTTCGGCTCGGTGGTCATGACGGTTTTCCCGGCCGCGCTTTGCGGCAGCTCATCCCGCGCTCGATCGCGGCTATAGGCGTCCTCCATATGGAGGACGCCTATAGCCGCGATCGA
>CAZAWG010000293.1:0-2289 GCA_964488785.1 uncultured Oscillospiraceae bacterium
TTCGCCCATAAAAAAGGTGTAGGTTCTACCAAGAACGGCCGTGATTCCGAGTCCAAGCGCTTAGGTGTTAAGAAGGCAGACGGTCAGCCCGTTGTCGCCGGCAACATCATTCTGCGTCAGCGCGGAACTCACATTCATCCCGGTGTAAACGTTGGCAGAGGCAAGGATGACACTCTGTTCGCTCTCACCGCAGGCAAGGTCAAGTTTGAACCGATCGCCGGCGGCCGTAAGCGTGTCAGCGTTTACGAGGCGTAAGCTTTTGCAAATTTTATAGGGATCGGGGCTGTAGCATATATATTTGCAACAGCCCCTTTGCTTTTTTGGGATACGGACCGCGCGTTCGCATTCCTTCCATATCCCCTTTTCACAAGGAGAAGATCATGTTTTTCGATAAAGTTAAAATTTATGTCAAGGCCGGGGATGGCGGCAACGGAAGTGTCTCCTTCCACCGGGAAAAATACATCTCCCATGGCGGTCCGGATGGCGGCGATGGTGGCAAGGGCGGTGATATCGTCTTTACCATCGACGAAGGACAGAACACGCTCCTTCAGTTCAAGTATCGCCGCAAATTCGTCGCTGCCAACGGTGAAAAAGGCGAAGCCTGCAAGCGCCACGGTAAAAACGCGCCGAATTTAGAGATCCCCGTTCCGCCGGGAACCATCATCAAGGACGGCGAGACAGGACGTATCGTGAAGGATATGTCGGAAGCCGATGTGGTCGAAAGCGGACGGTATGTACTACTCAAAGGGGGTAATGGCGGCTTCGGAAACAGCCATTTCGCCACCCCCACGCGCCAGACCCCCAATTTTGCGAAAAGCGGTATCAAGGGCAAGGAATGGGAAGTTGAGCTTGAGCTGAAGATGCTTGCCGATGCCGGCCTTGTGGGTATGCCGAGTGCCGGAAAATCCACCATCATTTCGATGGTCAGTGCCGCACGTCCCAAAATTGCGGAATACCATTTCACCACACTGGCTCCCATTTTGGGCGTGGTGGATGCCAAGGCTGGCGGCTATGTACTTGCCGATATTCCTGGACTTATTGAGGGGGCTTCCGAGGGCGAAGGTTTGGGACACCAATTTTTACGCCATATCGAGCGGTGCCGGCTCATCGTCAATGTGGTGGATGCTTCCGGCATTGAGGGGCGCGACCCCTTAGACGATCTGCGCGTGATCAACGAGGAATTGGAAAAATACAGTCCGGCACTTGCTTCCCGTCCGCGCATTTTAGCCGCCAACAAGATGGATATGGCTTCCGATGAGACAAAAGCGCGCCTACAGGCATATGCCGATGAGCGCGGCATTCCGGTGGTCTTTCTGTGTGCCGCCATCGGTGAGGGCACGGACGAGCTGAAGGAGCTCATCGGGCGGGAGCTGACGCATCTGCCGCCGCTGGCGGTCTATGAGCCGGAATACGTGCCGGAGGAAGAAGCAGTTGTTTCGTCCGAGGGCGAGATCCGCGTGACCAACGTCAACGGCGTATACCATGTTGAGGCCGAGCGGCTCATCAATGTCATCAATTCCATCAATTTCGGCGACAATGAATCGCTGTCGTATTTCCAAAAGGTATTACGCAATTCCGGCGTGATCGCCGCTTTGGAAAACAAGGGCATAAAGGATGGCGATACGGTCAACCTGTATGGCGTGGAATTCGATTATTATCGCTAAAACCAAAAAAGGAGATCAGAGTATGAGCAAATTTACATTCACCGGCTTTTCGGATGAAGTCTCTTTTGACGTCATCGAACAGTTTGAGGCACTAAACAAGCTTGGCGTTTCCTATTTTGAGCCGCGCATGATCGGCGACAAGAACATCATCAAGCTTTCTGACGAAGAGGTAATGGCGCTTGCCGAAGCCATGAAAAAATATGGTATTTCTGCTTCCTCCATCGGCTCTCCCATCGGGAAAATTCAGATCACAGACGATTTTGAACCGCATTTTGAGGAATTCAAGCGCACCGTCGCTATTGCTAAAATGCTTTCCGTGCCGTATATCCGTATGTTCAGCTTTTTTGTAGACGAGGACAAGGCGGATTCGCTCACAGACGAAGTGATCGAAAAGCTGTCGCGCATGGTCGCCTATGCCGAAAAAGAGGGCGTGACACTGCTGCATGAGAATGAAAAGGGCATTTACGGCAACATCGCACGCCGTTGCAAGGTGCTGTTCGACCGCATCCGGTCGCCTTTCTTCAAGGCTGTCTTTGACTTTTCCAATTTTGTGGAATGCGCCGAGGACACGAAAAACGCCTATGAACTACTCAAGGAGCATATCGCCTACATCCATATCAAGGAT
>CAZAWG010000294.1:0-2286 GCA_964488785.1 uncultured Oscillospiraceae bacterium
AACGACATTTTGATGGGACGAATTTTTTGAAAAAATGAAAAAAAGGTCTTGACAAGCACGTATCAAGACCTTTGAACCCTATTATGACTGCTCTCCGGGCAGCATTCCGAAATACAGCATCAAGGCCTTTTCGGCATACGAGCTGTTTTTGGTGAATTTGACATCGGCGATATTGAACAGAATACAGCCACAATGTCCTGTAAAGGTCGGGAAGCATATGACCTTTAGATAGGCATCGATCTCCGGGCTATAGTCGATGATTTCGAGCGTTTCTCCATAAAGAGTAGCACGCTCATACGCCCGCAGCCATTTGGAATCCATGTTGGGAAACACAGTGCCAAAGGCGTGACCGATCAGGCGCTCCAACGGTACATGCTCAAGGTCTGCCAGAGCCTGGTTTCCATACCGAAAGATCCAATTCACCGCCTGCACCTTATCGTTGAAGATCAGCTCGATATCGGTAAAGGCAAAGGGCATCTTTTCAAAGCTGGAAAAATAGGACTTATATTCTTCAAAGGTTTCCGGGATACCGGCATGGCTGAAGCTGTTTATAAGCCTTTTCTGGATGGCATGGAACTGCTCTAATATCTGCGTTTTTTTGCGTGTGGTATATACGAGCATTTCGCCGTTGTTCAAGCAGATTCGGTCGGTGATCTCATGAATGGCTTTGGCGGAAACAAGACCGCCACGGTGTATCTTGATAAAGCTGGAGCCGATATCCTTTTCAAGCTCTGAAAAGGTCATGCGAGCCTTATAGACCGTGCCACCAGCCACATGGATCTCGGCTATATTTCCATTCATCATAACATATAGGATCGAGCTGATGTTCAAAACAACCTTCTTCTTATTGGAAAAGAAGGTAATATATCCTGTATCCGGCATATCGCACCTCTATTTCTTTCCATAATATTATAGCACATTTTTTCCTTTTTGCAAGTGCTTTTACAAGCTTTCACACAACTTTCACACACTTCTTCTCAAAAATCAGTCCTTGCGCGAACTTTTTTTGAAAAACCATTGAAAAAAGCGAGCAACTATTGTATAATATAAAGGAATATAAAGAGTATTCATGCGAAAGGAAACCTGTATGGTCGAAAAGCTTGTTAAAATTCCATCTGCCGAACGCCGCGCTCTAATTTTTGGAAGCTTCGATGCCAACACCCGGCTGATCGAAAGCGAATGCGGTGTCGAGCTGTTTCAAACCTCCGAGGGCATAAAGCTCTTAGGCGACACGCCCAATAACACCGAAAATGCCGCAAGGGTGATTGACTATCTATTGCAAATGACGGAACGCTCCGAAGCCATAAACGAACAGACCGTGCGCTATGTCATTGGCACGGTGCTATCCGGAAGCGGCGACAGCCTGCAAAGTCTGGATGGTGACTGTATCTGCATCACCTCTCGCGGAAAGCCCATCAAGGCAAAAACGGTTGGACAGAAGAAGTATCTTGATTCCATCGCCACGCATACCGTCACCATCGCGACAGGTCCTGCCGGGACCGGAAAAACCTTTTTGGCTGTGGCCATGGCGGTCAATGCCTTACGTGCAAAACAGGTGAGCCGCATTATTTTAACAAGACCGGCTGTCGAGGCAGGAGAACGGCTCGGCTTTCTGCCGGGCGACCTGCAAAGCAAGATCGACCCGTATTTACGTCCTTTATACGATGCGCTCTTTGAAATGTTAGGCATGGAGGGCTACACACGAAACGTGGAAAAGGGAGCCATCGAGATCGCTCCTCTTGCCTATATGCGCGGACGAACGCTCGATGATTCCTTTATCATCTTAGATGAAGCACAGAATACCACACCGGAGCAGATGAAAATGTTTTTGACCCGTCTCGGCTTCGGCTCGAAGGTAGTCGTGACAGGCGATGTGACCCAGATCGATCTGCCACGCGGCACCAAAAGCGGTCTTATCGAGGCAGTGAACGTGCTTCGCGATATTCCCGATATCGCCGTTCACACCCTTTCGGACAAGGATATCGTGCGCCATTCGCTGGTGCAGAGGATCATAAATGCCTACGAAAAATACGAGAATGCCGCAAAAGCCCCCAAGCATTCCGATGAAACAAACGAACATCATGCGATAGCAGAAAAGGATACACTATGAAACACACCATATACACTCAAAACAAGCAAAACAAATTGGAAGTTACCGCCACCTTACGCGCCCTTTGCAAAAAGGTCATCAACGCCGCTCTGGACGATCAGGAGATCGATTTCCCAGTGGAAATTTCCTTGACCTTTGTGGACAACGATGAGATACAGACCCTTAATCGCGAATAT
>CAZAWG010000295.1:0-2267 GCA_964488785.1 uncultured Oscillospiraceae bacterium
CATGAGCATATCGCGGAAGCCTAAGATTTTTTCCAGACTTTCCGGTGGGATCTCCATTTCCTTCTGCGAACCGTCCTTGACGTATTCGTAGCCCTTCATGGTGATTAAATCTGCAAAGCCGAGCGGCTTTCGGTCTACAATGATCGGAATAGCGACCGGGCAGATGGCCTGACCGAACACCTCGCGCATCTGCTCGATGGTGCGTCCGAAGTTGGCGTTGTCATCGTCCATCTTGTTGACAAAGAAGGCTTTGGGAACTCCAAGCTCGGTGGCGCGTTCCCAGGCAAGCTCACTGCCAACGTCCACGCCGCTTTTAGCGTCCATGACGATGAGAGCGGTGCCGCATACGCGAAGTCCTTCCATGACCTCACCGGCAAAATCAAGCGTACCGGGCGTATCGACAAAGTTGATCTTACTGCCCTTCCACGCGGTCGGTAAAACAGAAGCGGATACCGAAAACTTTCGTTTGATCTCTTCCTGGTCGTAGTCGCTGACTGTATTTCCATCCGCCGTCTTTCCGAGACGATCGGTTTCTTTTGCTAAATAAAGCATGGATTCGACGAGTGACGTCTTTCCGTTTCCTCCGTGTCCTAAAAGACACACGTTTTTGATGTTTTTGGTGAGAATTGCCATGGATACTGCCCCTTTCGTTGATTATCGAGTACCATATAGAAATATGATATTTCAATCAGTATTATAAACCAATTCACATTTATTTGCAATACGCAAAAACGCACATAATTTTTGTGTCGAATATGTGCAAAATAAACAAAAGCAATGAAAACAGGCGCCTCAGGCACACTATATGCTGCAAATAAAAAGAAAAAAATAGCCGCGATCGACAAAATATTCATTTTATGTTGTGCTAAACTAAAGGAGAACGACCATTTATGCACGAGAATGCAACTGCTTTTTGTAAAAACAATATCTGACACGGCATTAAGATTTTTCATGACATAGAAGCGACTCATTTTTCACATAGTATACAGGGAAAAAGCGAGCCGCAAGGCTTTGCAAGCAGGAAAGGACTGGAAAAATGGAAGATCGGGAAGCGTATGGAGCAAAGGCTCTGCATATTAAGAAAACAAACGGACGAAGAAGCTTGAAAAAGGCTGTATTTGTCATTTTCGGCGTGTGCGCGGTGTTGTTGTGTGGCATAAAGTGGACACGTCCGGAACGGCTGACGTTTTACGATGTCAAAGCAGCCTCATCGGTGTTGGGACTGGCGGAGGAGCTGGAGAACGGGACGTCTGCGGCGATAGGCAAGCTGTTTGGCACTTTACCGGCAGGAAGTGCGACTGTTGAAGCAAAGTCGCGCAGCTTAGTGCCGTGTGGACAGGTATTTGGAGTGAAGTTTTTCACCAAAGGCGTGATAGTTATTGGAGACACCGATATTGAGACGGAAAGCGGCTTTGTAAACCCGGCGCGCTTGGCAGGACTTGCCAAAAACGATATCATCATCCGGGTCAATGGGAAGGAGGTCAACACGGTCGAAGCCTTAGCTGAGATCGTTGAAGGCTCCCATGGGCATGAGTTGACGGTGGAATACACGCGAAACGGGGTAGAGGGGGTGTGTCAGCTGATGCCGGTGCAGTCGTTGTCGGATAAGCGGTACCGGACGGGGATATGGGTACGCGACAGTACGGCAGGTATTGGGACTATGACGTATTATGACCCGGAAAACGGGAGCTTTGCCGGGCTGGGGCATGGCATATGCGATGTGGACACCGGGGAATTGATGCCGCTCTTGCGTGCTTCGATCGTGGATGTGAGCATATCCGAGATCGTGAAAGGGCGTTCCGGAGCGCCGGGTGAATTAAAGGGAACGTTTGACACGGTACAAAGGGGAATTCTTTCCGGAAATACGGCGTTTGGCGTATATGGCAGATTAGATGAAATGCCAAAAGAGGCAGGAGAAGCTCTGCCGGTGGGGGGGCGTGAGCAGGTACACGAAGGAAAGGCTGTTCTTTTAGCTGATCCGGATGGAAACGGGGTAGAGGAATATACCGTCAAGCTGTCCAAGGTCGATACGCGCTCCAACGGCACGAAATGCTTTGTGGTGGAGGTGACCGACCCGGAATTACAGGAGCTGACCGGAGGGATCGTGCAGGGGATGAGCGGAAGTCCAATTTTGCAGGATGGGAAGATTATTGGTGCTGTGACCCACGTTTTGGTAAATGATCCGACGAGAGGATATGGGATATTTATTGAGAATATGCTGGATACAGCGGGATAACATCACGGGGAGGCTCAGCCTCCCCGCATTT
>CAZAWG010000296.1:0-2266 GCA_964488785.1 uncultured Oscillospiraceae bacterium
TCGCGGTCTTCGATTACCGTTTTTCTCCATTATTGTGGATCATCCTTTCTTTTCATCAAAATTGTTTAATAGGCGACCTCCGGGTCAGCCGGCTCCGCACGCCGCACGGCGTTGGCATAAAAGACGGGTCCGCGCCCGCCGCGATAGAGCCGATGCTCCTCAAGCACGATCTTTGCCGTGACAATGACCCAATCGTTCGATTTATACTTGGAGGCTGTGTCGCATTTACATAGCATTCCCTTGAACTGAATATCCTCGGAGCAGCACAGCATGAGTTTGCGACCAATGACCATTTCACCCTCTGTAAGGCTCTTGTTTTTGGCGACCATCACATGAATACGCACCGTTTTTCCATCATATGCCTCCGGCTTTTCCGCAAAATCCATGCACCAGAAGGCATAGTCCTCGTCGGCGATCTCAATGATGGGCGCGTTCATGTCATAGGGTGGTGGATCCTCGATATCATCGTATTCCACCTCGCCGTTTTTGTATTCATAGGCGATGTTGGTCTTACGGCTGACAGCGCGCACAATCTTGTGGAACGCTTCCTTGTCCAGATTTTTCTCATCGGCGCGGTTGAACACGACCAGCTCACAGCTTTTGAGCTTATCGTAAACCAAACTGCGCATATTGGCATTGTAGTTTAGAAATGTCTCGGTCTGCACAAAAAGAATTTCCTGATAAACCAGCCATCCCTCCGGAAGTGCCGCATACAGCTTATCAAGCATCCACATACCATTGTATTCGATGATCACACGATCAATGTCATACTTGTCCTGCCACCGGGAGAGGTTCTCTGGGGTCAATTCCTCCGGCGAATCGATGTTGATCGCATGAAAAGCACCAAGCTTACCCTTGAAACGCTTTTGGTCGTATTCCTCTTCGCCCTCCTCGCAAATAAGTAACAGCGTGTTTTCGCCGTTGTTAAAGCGCGGATCCTCGAAGGTCTCCTGGATAAATTTTGTTTTGCCCGCTTCTAAAAATCCGGTGAACAGATAAACGGGTATTTCTCTTACATTGTCCATGATCTATTATCCTTTCCCGAATTTCCGTTTGTATGCTTACAGTCCGAAAACAGCCGGAATTTTTTCGGTGAGCAGTCCGGAGCCGATCACACAGATTTTTCCCGTGATCTCGGCCGTTCCACGGCGTACATTGACCTCGCCCGGCACATAGTCAAAGTGTGCCCATGCGCCATCCTCCAGAGCCACAATGCCCTTGGCGCGCAGAATCATGCCGCATTCGTTCGGGTCATCCAAGCGTGCAAGAGAGGTGCGAAGTCCTTCTTCGGTGAATTTGTGTGCTGTCTCCATGCCCCAGCTGGAAAAGACCTCATCGGCGTGATGATGGTGATGGTCGTGATCGTGACAGCCGCAGGTGCAGCCTTCGCCGTGGTCATGCTCGTGTTCGTGATGCTCGTGATGATGATCATGGTCGTGTTCATGCTCATGCTCATGTTCTTCATGTTCGTGGTCATGGCAACCGCAGGTGCAATGCTCGTCGTGTTCATCGTGCTCGTGGTGGTCATGATGCTCGTGGTCATGATGCTCGTGGTCATGATGCTCATGGTCATGGTGATGCTCTTGCTCATGCAAAAGCTCCGCCAATTCCTCTTCCAGTGTGCGGGAGCTTTCCATAGCAGACAAAATCTGCGTGCCGGCTAACTCCTCCCAGGGGGTTGTGATGATGGCGGCCTTTTCGTTATGCTCGCGAAGCATGGCAACACAGCGTACCAGCTTCTCCTCATCCATACCGGCGGTACGGCTGAGAACGATGGTGCCGGCGTGTTCGACCTGATCCAAGAAAAATTCGCCGAAATTCTTCATATACATCCGGCATTTGGAAGCGTCTACCACGGTGACGGCCGCATTTAAGGCAGACATCCCGTTTTCGGCATTCAAAACCGCCTTGGTCACATCGCTGAGCTTGCCCACGCCGGACGGTTCGATAAGAATGCGGTCGGGCGCATATTCGGTGAGCACCTTGGCAAGAGCCTTGGTGAAATCGCCCACTAAGCTACAGCAGATACAGCCGGAATTCATCTCATTGACCTCAATGCCGGATTCCTTCATAAAGCCGCCGTCAATACCAGTCTCGCCGAATTCGTTTTCGATGAGGACCAATTTTTCGCCCTTATAGGCCTCGGCGATCATTTTTTTGATAAGTGTGGTCTTGCCGGCACCCAAAAAGCCGGAAAAAATATCGATCTTTGTCATAAATATTCATCTCCATTTTCGCTTATATGACAAACTGCACTATTATACTT
>CAZAWG010000297.1:0-2256 GCA_964488785.1 uncultured Oscillospiraceae bacterium
GTGCTCGATACAAAATCCGCCGCTATCACCGGAACACTTCCGGAGGTGGCCGGTGACTATTCCTTCACCGTATGTGCCTCGCTGTACGGTCAGACCGCGACCCAGACCCTGACACTTACCGTTTTGCCCGAGAATGGCTGTGCGCATACCTCCACCCAAAAGACCGCAGCCCTTGCTGCCACCTGCCAAAAGCCCGGAAGGATCACCTATTGGACGTGTGACGACTGCGGCAAGAGATGGAGCGATGAAAGCAAGGAGCAGGAGCTTTCAAGCTGGAACTATCCTCAGAACGTCACACGCTATGCCGAACACACGGATACCGACAAGGACGGCGTTTGCGATAGCTGCCATGTAGCACTTCCCGTGTTCCGGAAGGTGACGGAGGAAAAAGAGATCGCGTTCGGCAGCACCTACATTCTCGTCTCTAAAATCGGAGACAAGTACTATGCCCTCACCAAGCCCTACCAGAGAAGCGAATATGAAACCGATATCGGCTATGAGAGCCTCATGCCGCTGTGCGAGATAACACCGAATGCAGATGGCAGCTTTACCTATGCCACGCTGATGGATACCTCCGTTATGATGGTAAAAACCAATTTCTGTGCCATGTGTGAGGCGCTGGATGCCGGACTTCCGCGCTACAGCCTGACCACCCTTTTGAACGGCACACGCTATTCCGTCAACAGCGATGACTATGGTTCCGTATTCTCCACCTATCCGGATGAAAATTCCAAATATGGACTTCGTATGTCTTTGGACGAGAGCGGAAACGTGCTTATTGCCTCGGTATACTGCGAATATTGGAAAAATGAGGATGATACCGCGACCGGCTTGCTTCGTGCCTATGACACGACCGTGGATGGCACACAGAAACAGTTTATGTCGCTTTCGCCAAGCTATCACTATACCGATAAAACGACCAAGCTTGAACCGGAGGTCTATGCCATCCAGCTATATAAAATGACCTATCCGCGCACGACCGGAGATAAGAGCTACTCTGCCTCCGATGTGCAAAGCGATGTGGATCTGTCGCTTTTGGAAGCAACCCTTGCCAATATGCAGGGCGCTGCTCTTTCCGGTGTTGGCGGTCTTGTAGAAGCCATCGATCCGGCCTATGTAAATAACAGCCTTTTCTCGATCGAAACCACCTCCACCAACCTTCGCGCCGAAAGCTATGCCGATATCGCCGTGATCGAGGCTGTAGACGATGGCAGTGACTACGGACTTATCTCGCTCACCTATTCGCCGACTCCGCGCATTCGCGTGAAGGATGAGGACGGCACGCAGATCGCCGATTTTGAAGTAGCCGATACCAAGCTCAACGGAAACAGCATGACCGTCACGCTCTACTTCGGTTCGCTGACACCAAAGCAGATCATCCATTATAAAGAGGATGGAACCGAGGAATATTTCTATCCGGAGAACTCCACTAAAGTTAAGGAAGAAGGCGCAAAGAGCTTCTCGATCGACTCTGACTACAACACAGGTGCCTGCTATGTGACCTTCGAATTGACCTCCTTCTCCAACATCACCATCCTGTGCGATGCGGAGCCGGAAAAGGAACAGAAGCAATACGATGTCTCGATCGCCGATATTTTCTTACATTTGCCAAAGAACTATACCTCGAATGACGTATACGCCTTAGGCGGTAACGGCTATGACCGGATCATTCGGATCAAAAATATCGGAACCGATTATTTATCCATGACCACCCCGTATCTGACTAACTTAACTCCGGCTACCGATAAGATATTCGTCAATTGGATTTCGATCCCGTCGGGACTTTCGTCCGGCAATACCAGTTCAAACTATTATATCGACATAGAAAAAGGTCTTGCACCGGGCGTTTATACCACAGAAGTAAACTTTATGGACGGAAATAACAAGTTAGAAAAGCCGGCCACCGCTCATGTGACCGTCACGGTTGGCGATTTCTGCTTCCAGGGTGTCACACAGAGTGCCAACAAGGCTGTCGCTAAGACGTATGTATACAAGCCCGGCAGCTATACGCTCGTATTTGCCGATTACGAAAACGGAAAGCTTCAGGCACTGGACTTTGTTCCCTTTACCGTGAACGTCGGTTCGGAGGGACTGCAAACGATCACCTCGAACAAAGCCCTAACGCTTGGAAGCACAGACACCGTTATGCTTTTGGAGAATCTGGAAACGCTTGCTCCGTTGTGCGCTTCCTATACAGTCGAGTAAATCTCCCATCGCCCCATAAACGATAATAAAACGGAATATGCGCACCGTCTG